>JANTFJ010000064.1 GCA_024763495.1 Desulfobulbaceae bacterium
CTTTAAATAGCGCTGCTATTCGCAGAAAATGACCGAAAAAATGGTCTCAATTCTCCAATTTTTCGCTACGGCTTCTATTCTCGGACAGCCTCCTAGCTCCACTCGTACCATGATCTACACAGGTGCCATGCACTACGCCATGGCAAAGCCCCTTTCGGGTCAGGTTGCGCAAAGCGTTACCCGACAGAACACTGAAAAAGTAAGGAGAAAATTTTTTATGGGGAAAAATAAGAAAACCAAAATTTTTTGGGGGAAGCTCGTCTGCGGCAGCCTGGGATTGGCAATGCTGGCCCTTCCGGTCCAGGGCCTGGCAGGCGGCAGTCAGGTATTTATCGAAAAATGCGGCAGCTGTCACGGTACCGGCAAGGAGGCTGCCTCCATCAACCCGGCAAATCTGGCTTCCAGCCAATGGAAAAATTATTTTAAACGCTGCAAACATAAACGGAAAAAAGATATCAGCGGGATAGTCAGTGATGCTGAAATGAAGGTTATTCTGCAATATCTGGTAGATAACGCAGCCGACAGCGATCATCCTGAAGTAGCAGCCATTCCTTAATGTTAACTGCCGTTTCTTAAGGAAAATAACCAATTTTTTACAAGGAAAATAATTTATGAAGAAAATATATTCAAAGGCAGTAAAAAAATGTTTTGTCCTTGGCTGCGGACTGGCTCTTTGCACAACCATGGCGTCCGTCCCGGCCCGGGCTGAAGATAACAGCGAGGTACTGCAGCAGATCCTCCAGCAGTTGAATACGGTTAATCAGCGTTTTGACAAGATTGAAAACCGGCTGCATAAACTAGAAAGTTCCGGCAATAAGGGTACAGGATCGGTCAGCCAGGATACCCAATATATGAAGGAGGATATTGACGAGATATTTGAGCGGCTGGATCAGACCGAGAAAAAAACCATGATGGACAAAATCAACCTGGGAGCCTCCATCAGGACCAGGATGGATAATTTTCATTATGAAAATAATGATGCCGATACTGAAGAAAATAATGATAACTTTATCTCTTCCCGCTTCCGGCTGCGGATGAACGCTGATGTCAATGATAACATCAAGTTCCATGGCAGGGTCTCGGTTTATCGCAACTGGGGCGATTACGATTCTTATGGCGATGTGGACAATACTTACCTATGGGACGCCAATTATTCCGGTATGCCCACCGATACGACCATGCGTCTTGATCGAGCCTATGTGGATTTTCTTTTCCGCGATCTGCTGCCCATTCCCGTGGCCCTGACTGTGGGGCGGCAACCTACTGTGGGCGGCCCGCCGGAGCACCTGAAGGATGACACATCCCTGCGCTCTACCTATCCCTCCCTGTTTTTCCAGCGCGAGGTAGATGCCGCCTGCCTGACCTTTGGCCTCAGCCAGTGGACTCAGCTTGATGAATCAGTCTTCCGGGTGATGTATGGTAAATTTCTCCAGCCTGATAACGACACGGCCTATTACATGGACGATCATGGCGAAGATGTCCACCTCCTCTGGCTCCAGGCTGAGACCAAGCTGCCCGGCAAGTGGAACACCACCAGTCTTTACCTGACCTATATCCGCAACTGGAATATGCCGGGTGCCCCCATGGATGATGTAACGGCACAGGATGACAACCTGGGCTGGAATGAAAATTACGGCTTCACCCTGATGTCGGATGATTTTTATAATAGCGGCATTGACTGGTTTGTTTCGGTCTGTCGCAGTAAGGCCCATTCCTCTGATCATACAATATATATTACAAAACCTGATGGCAAGAAGCCGACCTTCGGCATGTTTTCCGGCCCAGGCAATATGGGAGAATCAGGCAAAGACCGTACCGGCCTGGCCTACTATCTTGGCCTGCGCTATAAGCTGCCCTGGGATGCCATGAACGGGGCCAAGGTAGGCCTGGAATATAACCATGGTTCCAAGTACTGGTGGGCTCCGTTGAAAGGGACGGAAGATCCGCTTAATAAACTGGGCACCAAGGGTGAGGTGTGGGATGTTTACTATCTCCAACCCTTTATGCATAACGCCATGTTCCGCCTCGGCATGACCGATATTCAGTATGACCATAAAATGTATGGCGGGCCGATAGGTTACCCGAGTGACATCGACCAGGAACTGGTTTCCTATTACTTTGTTCTTGACGTAAACTTTTAAGGTAACTATTCAGGTAGGGGCGAAAAACTGTCCAAACCACCGACCTGTAACTGTTCAGAGCTAAGCGAACGAAGAGAGACTCCGTGTGCTTTAGCTGTGCGTGATAAGGCTGGCACCCATACTTCGGGCATAAACTTCGCATACTTGTGCTATGTAAGACAGCCTGATCACGTGCAGATGAAGTGCAGCTGAATAGTTACCTTTTAAGCGGTATTACTCAAAGCTCCGCTATTGTGCCGGAGCTTTGAGTCTTTTTTTAACAATTCCAGGTAACATTATGCTGAAACTCAACATCAAGCTAACCTTAATGAAAAAAATTCTGGCCGGCTATCTACTGGTCTCAATTCTTATTGTTGTGGTCGGCTTTATGGCGGTAAAAAATTTCAGTGTGCTTGCTGACCAGGTTAATTACCTGACAGCCGAGGTGGCGAATGAGCTCAAATTCGTCGATTTGATCAGCACGAAAATTTTAACCATGCGGGTGGCAGTAGAAAAATTTATCTCTACCCATAACCCGGCTGACCAGGAGGAAGCGGAACGACATATTATCCAGGTCAACAAATTACTGAAACAGGCAAAAACAACAAACAGCCAGGAGCGGAAAGCAAAATTTACCAAAATTGAAAAATTATCAAAAACATACATCGAGAATTTTAACAAAATCGTTATTCGGATAAAATCAAGTGACAATATCGTTAAATCTTTTATCAATGAAGGGCCGGGAATTGAAGAAAGATTAGCCCAGGCTATCCAAACGAGCCCTGATTCGGAAACCACGAATCGCAGACTGCGGGTCATGAGTTCTTTTGTTGCCGGCAGTGGTATTATAAATCATTTTTTTGTTAGTCATGATAAAGCCGATCTTGAGAAGGCCCTTAATTTGCTGGATCAGGCAATTGAAAATTTAAGTGGGGAGAAAGATGAAGATATTGTTAACTTAGGCTATGACATTGAAGATTTTCGTGACAATTTTGAAGGGGTGGGCCTGGTGCAGATAAAGCTGAACCAGGAAATTAAGGGCACCCTGCTGCCCCTGGCACCCCGAATTGTCTCCCTTGCCAACCAGATAAAATCTTCCGGCTGGCAGACCATGGCCGACACTGCCGCCGTGGTCACCGCCAATACGGTCAAAACACAAAATATCATTAAACTGATTTCACTTATCGCTGTTCTGATTGGTATCAGCATTTCCATTATTGCCTCCAGGCAGATAACAAGGCCTATTATTTATTTTGTTAATGTATTAAAAAAGATGGCCGCGGGTAACCTTGATCATCAGGTCAAAATTAATTCCAGGGATGAATTCATGGATCTGGGCAACAGCATGAATGAGATGATAAATTCACTGAAAGCAAAAGCTGAACTGGCTGAAATAATTGCTGACGGTGATCTCAGGAAAGATGCTGAAATTTCTTCCGGTCAGGATATTCTCGGCCTGGCCTTGAAAAAAATGATCTCCAACCTGCGAACCATGATCAGCAAAATTCAAGAAAACGCGGCGGAGCTGGCCACTTCGACCAGCCAGATTTCTTCAGCTTCAGCTAATGTCTCGGCTGCGGCCGATCAGGCCATTGTCAAGGCGGAAAACGTCACCGAGGCCACGGGAGAAATTAATTCCGGGGTTCAGGACGTTGCGGGCACAGCCGGACAGATGTCGCAAAATATGCAGAATGTCGCCAGCGCCGTGGAAGAGATGTCAGCCACCATGCAGGAAATCGGCAACAATGCCGGAGAGACTTCCACGGTCATCAACAATGCCCTGACCAGGGCGGAAGAAGCCACCGGAGCCATTGAACTGTTAAACGATGAAGCCGTAAAAATAGGCGAAGTAACCGGTACTATTAATGATATAACCGATCAGACTAAACTTCTGGCCTTAAACGCCACTATAGAAGCGGCCAGGGCTGGTGAGGCTGGAAAGGGATTTGCCGTGGTTGCCAACGAGGTCAAGGAGTTGGCCCGTCAGAGTTCCGAGGCATCCCGGGACATTGAACAACGGATAAGCGGCATGCAGCAGAATACCAAGAATGTCATGACCGCTATTGCCGGAGTGGCCGAGGTCATCTCCAAGGTCAACCAGGCATCCCAGGGAATTATCAGCGCCGTAGAAGAACAGGCCGTTGTTGCCAATGATATTGCCGGAAATGTGTCTCAAACCAATGATGGTGCCGGAAACATAGAACAAACCATTGCCCGGCTGTCAACTGACATTAAAACCATTGTTGATAACATGAATGTCCTTTCCAGTCTGACCAGGGACAGCGGCCAGGGAATTCATCAGGTCACCGGTTCAGCTGACAGCCTTTCCGAACTTGCCGCTCAGCTGGAGAATATGGTGGACTCTTTTCAACTGCCTGAGTGAGCGCTCCATGTAAGCGTTCACCGACTCCGAATCCAAGGCACAGGTAAAAGCGTAGAGACTTAAATGTTGCAAAGATTTACTCCCTTATGGGGTTGTCGCCATCCGGGTGTACTTTATCGAGTGCTGTCTCATTACCATTCGCTGTTTGCACCCCCTGATAAACTGTGGTAAAATTGTAACAACGGTAAACGGTTAAAGGGGTAGAGAGGGGTAGCTTTTGCCTATCCCGAATATTCACGTTAGGGCGCTTACCCCATGAGTAGTTACCCTTAAAAAAATTATTATTCCCCCAAACTACACAATCCAAAAATGTCAAATAAAAGTATTATCAATGATTATTCGGAAAGCCTGCTGGTTCATTTTCGCCGTATAGAAGAATTGAAACAGTCAGCCCTGTCATATCTGTCCGTTGACCTGAATAATCGCCAGCTTTGCGATCTTGAACTCCTGTTGACCAGGGGGATGTATCCCTTAAACGGTTATCTTGACCGCCGTGATTATGAAGAAGTGCTGGAAAACATGAGCCTTGCCGACGGGACAATATGGCCTGTCCCGGTCTGTCTTGATGTGGAGGAGAAAATCGCCGATTCCCTGCAGGCTGGGGATTGCCTGGCCTTAAATGACGAGGAAGGCTTCATGCTCGCTATTCTGACCGTCAGTGATATCTGGCAGCCGGATAAAAAATGGGAAGCGCGGGCGGTCTATGGCACGGATAATCCTGATCTGCATCCCGGAGTTCGGAATCTTTTTGCTCAACACGAATGGTATATCGGTGGGAAACTGGAAGGTATCAGCCTGCCGATTCATTATGACTTCAAGGAACTACGCCTGACGCCTTCCGAAACTCACCGCCTTTTTACCATTAATGGCTGGCGGCGGGTAATGGGTTTCCATACCGAGGCTTATCTGCATTGCGCCCATAAAGAAATGATTCAGCAGGCTGCCAGGGAGGCAGGTGCCTCTATTTTTCTCCAGCCGGTAGTCGGCCTTGATCATCCCGGCAACCTCGATCATTACACCCATGTCCGCTGTTATCAACAGATTGTCAAAAAATTTCCCCGGAATATGATTTCCCTGGGATTGCTGCCCCTGGCTTCCCGCCTGGCCGGGCCAAGAGAAGCCCTCTGGCAGGCCATTATCAAAAAGAATTTTGGCTGCAGCCATTTCATGGTGGAAGCAGACCATGGCGACCCTTTTGCCAGCAACCTCCAGCTGAAAAATTTCTACCCGGCCCACGCGGCCCAGGAACTTGTTCAACAATATGAGCCATTAACCGGAATTAAAATGATTCGGGCCCGAAAAATGGTCTATGTTGAAGATAAGGCCCAGTATCTGCCTGAAGATGAAATCAGGCCGGAAATGAATATCAAACATATATCCTCGGGTGAACTAAAGCGGCGTCTGGAAAATGATATCGAAATTCCCTCCTGGTTTTCCTATCCCGAGGTTGTCGCGGAATTACGGAAAGCTTTTCCTCCCCGTTCAAAACAGGGATTTACGATTTTTATCTCCGGGCTGTCAGGTTCTGGAAAATCAACCCTTGCCAAGGTGTTACTGGTTAAATTCATGGAAATGCGGGACAGGCCCGTTACCCTGCTGGATGGCGATATTGTCCGCAAAAATCTTTCCAGCGAACTGTCCTTTACCAGGGAACATCGCAACCTCAACATTACCAGGATTGGTTTTGTTGCCAGTGAAATAACCAAGAACGGCGGTATTGCCCTCTGTGCTCCAATCGCGCCTTATGAAGAATCAAGAAGGGCTAACCGGGAACTGATCAGCAGATATGGCGGTTATATCGAAATCTTTATGGCAACGCCCATCGAGGTCTGTGAACAGCGGGATCGTAAAGGCCTGTATGCCAAAGCCAGGGCCGGGAAAATTGAAGGTTTTACCGGAATTTCCGACCCTTATACCCCGCCCAGCGCCCCGGAACTAAGCATCGACACCACGGGAATAAGTCCGGCGGAAGCAGCCCAGGAAGTGTTACTGTTTCTGGAAGAACAGGGCTATCTGCGCTGATGCGCAAATGATTATGGATTGGCTTTTTTATAGCCCTTAGTCCCTTAGTGCCTTATCCCAACCAGACCAGGATGGCCCCGCTTTTGTTTTTATCCCCCTTGTCCCACTGATAGCCGTGCAGCACTCCTCGCTCTTTTAATTCCCGAATTTTTTGTTCCACTACATCAGGCAGCACTGCCGGGCCATGGGAATGAAGCCCCCGCCCCGTGATGATCCGTACACAGAGCAGGCTTTGCTGCCTGGCAGCCAGGACAAAATCGTTGACCTTGATTTCCGCTTTCCGGGCTGTACAGCCATGAAGATCAAGCTCTGATTGCGGTTTATTTGTCCTGGAGGTTTTCTCGTCGGAATTTTTCCGAACTTCAGGCTGCTTTTCTTTTTTATGAAAAACAATCTCCGCCTCCCGGTCAAAACGAGCAGGGTCAAAAATTTTCGCAAAGCTTTCCGGTTCTCCAGTGACATGACCAAAGGAAAGGTCGTCGGTACGGGAGGAATATTTTTTCTTCACGATTTATTTTATCCTTACTACTTTTTCCTGGCTGTCATAATAACGAACCAGCTCTTCAAAAAGATCATCCCTGCCGGTATAGATCTTGTTGTTGCTGTTTAAAATCTGGCGCAGGGCTTCCTGAAACGCGTCAATACCGATAATATTTTCATAAATATAATGTTTGCCTTTTCGGGCAGTAAGCAATCTTTTCATATAACGGTTTACGTTGGCCCAGTAAATATGATTATTGCGAAAATGACTGTTTTTCCGTTTTGCCTCTTCTATTTCCCGGTCAATCATCTCCTGGAGTTCTTTATTGAAAAGAAAATTATAAATTTCTCCGGCTATCTTCACCGGCCCCTGGGTTGAAGAACCAACGCTGTGGATGCCGCCCCTGTTAGTCGTTACCAGGACAATCATGGTTAAATTTTTGTCTTTATACTTCCGGCGATCCTGATAAGGATTGAAATGGCTGATAAAAACCGTGGACTTTTCACCTGGCGCGGTTCCGGTTTTACCGGAGACCAGATAACGGTGATATTTAAATTTGTTTTTCATTGCCGCGCCGGTGCCTCGGTTACAGACTTCATACAGGGCCCGCATTTCATCATTACGTTCTTTCTTGGCATCAAAGAGAGGAATTGCCGGCTGATCAGGATTATTGACCCGCCCGTAAATAGTTTCACCATTAATCAGAATACGTTTAACAAAGGCCGGCTGCCGATAATAACCATCGAGAAAGGCATTATATACCCCCAGCCATTGCTGAACAGGAACCTCGCCGGCCCCAATACCAAAGGGCCAGTAGCGGGCATCCTGCCGGTTGTATTTCAGGCCGATCTGGTCAAAGGCCATCAGCATGGAACTTTGCAGCCTGCGGTTGCTGTAGAGCCTGGCAAATATGGTATTGACAGATAATACCTGGGCCTCCAGCAGAGAATATTTACGGCCCAGGTAATGATTTCGCCCCTTTCCTTCCCGGTCATAAGGGTACCAGTTGCGTGGCAGCCAGATTTTTTTGCCCGCGCTTTTGACATATTTGAATTCCAGGGGTTTATCGGCAAACGGGGTCTCCAGGGTGGCATTACCGGCAGTCATGGCAAAATAGGAGATAACCGGTTTTATGGTTGAGGCCGGAGTCAGGGTCGCCTGCCGGTTCATCAGGTCAATAATAAGCGGATGTTCCGGTGATCGACCTTCCTGGTTATGACTGTCTGAATTTTTAATAAACTCCTTGCCCCCGACATATGAAACAATTTCTCCCTGCTGGTTAACAATAATAATTCCCGCGTTAATATTATTATAAAGGTTAGTCATAAAGCCCTTGAAATCCCGATAAGGCGGGGTCTGGTTCCTGTCGAGATAGCGGCGTCGATCTTTTTTCCATAAATTTTTATTTTTTCGGAGTAAAATTTTATGATAGGTCGGACTGCTTAAAAAATTAGCCAGCACCTCTTTACTTTTTTCCACCAGGGAGACATCAACACTGGTTTCAATAATAACATCACCACGCACGTCCAGGAGCAGTCGCGAACCACTGACAGTACTGTTGTTTACAGTATAATTACGCGAACAGACTTCGCGAATAACGTTCCAGGAAGTCCATTCCTCCTCACCGTAAAGGGGCGAACGAAAATCACGAAAACCAATGGCCCGGATAGATTCTTCATCATCAAGAAGCCAGCGTTCATAATCAGCCGCACTGATTTCATTCATTTTTGCGAGATAGCCCAGTGCTAGGTTTATTTTGGCCATTGCCGCTTTGGCATGGTGAAGCTGCCGCGGCTCAAGTTCCGTAAAACTTTTGCCCTTGACCACCTGGTAAAAGGCAATACAGCGGTTGTGGTTAGGAATAAAAGAGGCAATGGCCACCAGTTGCTGCATGGTAAGATCGGTCAGGTTTTTTTTAAAATAATTTTGGGCTGCTGCCGGAAAACCATACATATTGCTGCCCACCGGCACAGTATTGATATAAAAATCAAGATTTTTTTCTTTACCGAACCTGGCCACCATCATATAGGCGACAATTATTTCTTCCAGTTTGTGGGCAATGGTACGTTCCGAGTTGCCGAGAATTTTTTTGGCGTTTTGCATGATAACGGTACTGGCTCCCCGCCGTCGTCCCAGCAGGGTATCCTTGACCGCTCCGACAAGATTAGGCCAGCTTACCCCGGCATGAATCAGGAAAGCATTTACATACCAGGGATTGCCTTCATGGGGCAGGAGATAATGATCTTCACAGGCCAGGAGCGCGGTTTTGACCTTGGCGGGAATCCTGGCCGTCACCTCTCTTTTGCCGTATGATTTTATAATTTCGCCGTCCCGGGAAATAATTTTAGCTGAATGGGCATAGCTTGCCAGGGTCTCGGGCAGCCGCTGCACCGGGCTCACATCATACAGGGTGCGGGCAATAATGATTTCAATTATGTGCTGGGTAGGGCCGGGAATATAGTTAATTACCAGCAGGGTCAGGACGATCCGACATATCCATTTGCACACCCTGGGAACCCAGAAGGAAAGCAGAAAAAGAAAACGGTTAAAAGGATTTTCCCAGGGAAAAACAATTTTTTTATTAGGCCTTTTTTCCAGGTCTTTCAGATACTTATAATAACTTGACTCGAGATGTTTGCTCTCTCGCAGCCGTTGCATAATTTCCCGGTCGCTAAGGTCTTTTTTTTTGCCGTCCCGCTGGGCAAAGGTAAACTGAAAAGCCTTGAATTTGATGGCCTTGCGCTTCAGGTCTTCCTGCTCATTGCGGGAATCGGGCTCAGGTTTTGATTTTGCGTGTTTTCCGGACGCCTGTTGTTTTGTGTCGCTCATGTTTAACGCTATACTTTTTTAATTTGCAAAATTATTCCTAAGATACGACAATATTATCGATAGCGCTCAATAAAGTACACCCAGGCAGCGACAACCCCATAACTGTAAGTGATTCAGGGACGCCGCCCAGCGCGTGCAGGGTGGTGTTCATGGAGCGCTTACATATTATCAGGGAAGCTGGTGAAGTAAGCGTAAGCGTTCACCAGCACCTCATCTTTGTCCATTCGGAGTCTCGTTCCTCGCTTACCTGGGCCTGCTTACATACTCAACTTTCTGACTTGAGATAAGTATTTGAAGTCATATAACATCACCAATAAAACTCGCTCGTCATTCCGGCATGTCTTTAGCCGGAGGTAAG
>JANTFJ010000065.1 GCA_024763495.1 Desulfobulbaceae bacterium
TGATCCCTGGATTCCGGCTAAAGACATGCCGGAATGACGATATATCTATGCTGCAAATTGTATAATTTATAGAAATCATTAACAAAACAACAAGTCATAAAGTTGAGTTAAGTTTCAGCATAGCAAGCATGAAACAGGCGAGGCAGGATGAGTCGGTTCAGGGGACGCGTGACACTGTTATGGAGAAAAACAGCGGGATTAAAGAATTACTTGCTCAAGGCTGCGCTTTACTTGAAGTTGAGCTTGATGATAATGCCGTTTCATTGTTAGCCCGTTATTTTTTTGAACTCCGCAAGTGGAACAGGAAGATTAATTTAATCGGTCGGGCTCCTGATCTGGACATTGTGGAAAAGCATTTCCTTGACTCCCTGACCCTGTTGCCCTTTCTGCGGCAACAGCCGGACAAAATGCTGCTGGACGTGGGCAGCGGCGGGGGCTTTCCTGCCCTGGTATTAAAAACCTGTCTTCCTGAATTGCAATTGTGCCTGGCCGAGCCCCGGCTGAAAAGGGTGGCTTTTTTAAAGCATATTATCCGCACCCTGGGACTCCGGCAGACAACTGTGGTTGCCGGCCGTCTTGCTCCGGACAATCCTGTTTTTCAGGGCCGTCATTTCCCGATGATCAGTTGTCGCGGCCTGGCCGCGGTTGGTGATTTTCTTGAACTTTGCCGGCCGTTTTCGTCCAGAGGCGAGAGGGTAATCTGCATGAAAGGCCCCAGGGCCGGGGAAGAACTTGCTGCCTGGCAGCAGAAACATCAGGCCAGTCCCTATCATTTAGAACAGCGCATAAATTGCCGGCTGCCTTTTTCTAAAAGCAAACGGGAAATATTGATATTCACGAAGGAGTAAAGTAACTGTTCAGGTAGGGGCGAAAAACTGCCTAAACCACCGACCTGTAACTGTTCAGAGGTAAGCGAACCTAGGAGTTTGTCCGAGAATAGACATTTTTTCACAAATCAGGTAAGCGCCGGACTCCGAGGCATTTTGAAAAAATAAGCACAGCTATATACTTGATATTGCGAGCATTATTTTTTGACAAATAACACAGAGTTGGGCAGGTAAGCGAGGTACGAGACTCCGCAGAAAGGGCATTCTCGGACAGCCTCCTAAGGCACTGGTGAACGCTTACTATTTTTTAAATCCTGCCCCCACCAGAATAAAAGACAATTTACGTTTATCCCTGGAATCGGCATTAAAATGAGAAGGCAGATAGACTTTGTCGGCAATTATTTTAAAAGAAACGCTTTCTTTCGGTTCATTTCCTGTTTTTACGGCAAAATGAAGTTTGTTATATCCTGGTGAAATGTTAGCCGAGCCAATGACCACATCATTTATCATCAGGGTGATTTTGTTATTGTATTTTTGCCAGCTGTCAGGCACAAATGTTTCCACGATGAAATCCCGGTTATTCGACGCTGTTAGCACAATCCCCGATACTTGCCCGGCAGCCCATCCGTCGTCATATAAACCGTCGATTGCTTCTCCGGCATTTTTGCCGGTATAATATTCAGCGATTTTTTTTCCTGCAGCCAGATATTGATTTAATTGGATAATATTGCCGCAAAAAGACTTAGGGTTCCCGGAGATGTCATAAATGCCGTTTTCCTGGTCGCGGTAATAAAGTTCAAACTCATCAAGAACAACATTTCCCCCTGAATTCTCAATGCTTAACAGCCCGTCCAGGAATACCGGCACCTTGTCAAAAGCGATTGTGGTGAATGAATTGCCGGATATAGCGGTATTCCCCTGGAATATACTGTTACCTTTATTGTCGGATATTTTGATTTTTAAATCAGCGGGCTGTTCTCCCTCTGCTGATTTTGCTTTGAATAAAAATTTGAAAAACAGCTGTTCTCTATCTATAGAGGAAACTCCCCATTCAGGAATTGCAATAATAATATGCTGTTTCAGTTCGCCCTTATCCTCTAGCCGCACTCGGTGTACTTTATTATCTTTTCCCAGGGTTAACTGCCCATTTTTAATCTGCCACCCCTGGTTATCTCTTTCAAATGAATTATTTATAATATAATTTGCCCTGACGTCCTTCATTGACCAAAGGGAATACCCGATTGTGCCATTGTTGATTACTGGCGCTGATTTATTAATAAATTCCGGTACCTGTCCGGGGATTATTTTTGTATTATGTTCAAACCCCGGGGTGTTGTCCACAAAATTAAACTGATCAATAAAGATTAAATTGCCGGTACTCTCTCCAACCCATTCTATAAGTCTTTGGAATCTTGCCGCAGCTTCATCGGCAGTGATTTGATCGCCATTATTGGCTGATCCCCAGGCCGGGTTATAATATATGACCGTTATGTCAGCCTTGCCGCCAAGGTCAAATACCTTTTTATGGCAAATATATTCCGAATCTTTTTCACTTGGATCACAGTCGACCCTAACTTCCATGGATAATCTGGGGAAATGATTTTTAGATTTTTCAAAAAGGGTGATCAGAAAATTATCCCAGAACTCATAGAACAGTTTTACGCCAGGCGTTTTATAAGCAGGAACCGGAATCTCGGTATAACTGGAAAAGTTTTCTCCATAGATGTCGGAAATGTCGCGAAGTTTATATTGTTTCAAGTAGTCTTGATACCCGGTTTTTAATGATAGATATTTCCTGGTTTCAAGGTTGTAATGGAAAAAGTCGAGGAAAAAGAAATCTTCCCATGTTAGAAATCCGAATAGAAAATTATCATAATTATCGACTGTTTTGTTGATTCGGTCGAGATAGTTCAGCCAGGCATCAAGAATTTTTTCATCAGTCAGGACATTTATCATCCGTTCAACATAACCTGGATTGCTTTTGACGCCCATTTCGTGAACATAGCCAACACGAAGGACGATATTTAATCCCAGTTCCCGGGAAATACGGCACATCCGGTCGAGTAATTGAAAGTATTCCTCGTGATAGGCTACCGGGGTGATCGATGATTGAAATCCTACCCACGGCACTACAAGAATTATTGTATTAAAGCCGTTGGCCTTTATTTCGTTAAAATCATCGTATATTTCGTTTGTATCAAAATTACTCCAGAAAGAAGGTGCCCATGTGGAGCTGGTGTAATGGGTACCGATAATGTTTTCATGACGAAGGTCGAATCCAGCGGAGGGTTGACATTGAAAAAAACAAAGTCCAAGAATGACAGGAAAAATAATATTGTATTTAGTTTTCATCGCGTTATTATCTCAATATGGATAGATTTTCCATTTGTCTCTAGAGTTAAGACATTTTTCGACAGCGCTCAATAAAGTACCCCCGGGCGGCACGACAAGCCTATAACTGTAAGGGGTTCAGGGACGCAATTGCTATATCGCAGGATTGAAGCGTGTGCAGGGTGGTGTTCATGGTGCGCTTACCTTTGAATGGGCCTTGAGCATATTCAGGATCTTGCCGACAGCCGTGAACACTTCGGCATCTGTTGCCATGGGCTGCTTGACTATCAAGCGGTTGTCCGGAGTAAGGCGCATCTTTCCTTTTGATTTCTGGAGCAGGGTCATGAGTACGGCTGGATTAACCGGGGTCTGCTCATGAAAGGAAAAAACCAGGGTGTCCGGCCCCTTGTCCAGTTTAAGAATTTTTAACCGGCGCAGATCAATTTTAAAGAGAATAATCCGCAGCAGGTTAACGGTCTCATCCGGAAGCGGGCCATAGCGATCCCGCAGTTCATCCTCCATGTCGTCAAGTTCGACACCCGCAGCCAGGGAGGTTATTTTTCGGTAGGCAATATAGCGCTGATCCGTATTGCTGATAAAATTTTCCGGAATATAGGCTGAGACTCCGAGATTTATCTCCGGTTCAATTTCTTCAAGTTCTCCCTTTTCTCCCCGCAGGCCCCGGCGCTTTAAATCTTCAACTGTCCGCTGGAGCAGATCAAGATAAAGATCATAGCCCACTGCGGCAATGTTGCCGCTTTGCGATTCCCCGAGAATATTGCCGCCGCCGCGTATCTGGAGATCGCTCATGGCGAGCTTGAAGCCGCCGCCCAGTTCATTATAATCCATTAAGGCCCGCAAACGTTGACGGGCATCTTTTGTCAGGCCATCCATGGAGGGAACCAGCAGGTAGGCAAAGGCCTGTTCACTGCTGCGGCCCACCCGGCCCCGAAGCTGGTAAATTGCCGCCAGGCCGAAGCGGTCGGCCCTGGTAACTATAATGGTGTTGGCGTTAGGGATATCCAGGCCGGATTCAATAATTGTGGTACAGACCAGGACGTCAATTTCGCGGTTGACAAAGCGAATCATTATTTCTTCGAGATTTTTGGCCGCCATCTGGCCGTGACCCACGGCGATTTTGGCTTCAGGCACCAGTTTTTGAACCTTACGGGCCATTTGGTGGATTGACTGTACCCGGTTATGGACAATAAAGACCTGGCCTTTGCGTCGCAGTTCGCGGCTCACTGCCTCCTTGATGACCAGGTCGTCGTGGCGGGCGACAAAGGTTTTTACTGTCCGCCGGTGCTGAGGCGGGGAGCTGATAACCGAGAGGTCGCGGACACCCAGCAGGGAAAGCTGCAGGGTTCGGGGAATCGGGGTGGCGGTCAGGGTCAGGACATCAACATTATGTCGTAATTTTTTCAGTTTTTCCTTATGGGTTACCCCGAAACGGTGTTCTTCGTCAATAATCAACAGCCCCAGTTTTTTAAAGATGACATCCTTGGACAGCAGGCGGTGAGTACCTATAACCAGGTCAACCGTGCCGTCAGCCATCCCCCTGATGATTTTTTTCTGCTGGGCCGCAGTGCGAAAACGGCTCAAGCTTTCAATAGTCAGGGGAAAGCCGCCCAGCCGTTCCCGGAAAGATTCGGCGTGTTGTTCGGCCAGGACAGTAGTGGGAACCAGAATGGCTACCTGATGGTTGTCGCAGATCACCTTAAAGGCGGCCCGGATTGCCACCTCGGTCTTGCCGTAGCCGACATCGCCGCAGACCAGGCGATCCATGGTTCTTTCCGAAGTCAGATCGTCCAGGACATCATTGATGGCGTGTTGCTGGCCCATGGTTTCATCAAAGGGAAATGATTCTTCCAGCTCATAAAAGAGTTCGTCAGGAGGAGAAAACCGGGTACCAGTAGCCAGCTGGCGGCGGGCGTAAAGATCAAGCAGATCACGGGCTACTTTCCAGACCGCCTCTTTGACCTTTTTTTTGGCCTTGGGCCAGGATTTGCCGCCCAGGGCATCTATTTTAGGGCGTCGATCCGAGATGCCCTTGTATTTGCTTACCGCACCCAGCCGGTCAACCGGGACATAGAGATTGTCTTCGCCTTTATAACTGATCTGGAGAAAATCATTAATCAGGCCGTTTAAGGTCATGGTGGTCATGCCCTGATAAATTCCCAGGCCATGCTCATTATGGACAACAATATCACCCTGGCGCAGTTCCTCGAAACGTAGAGCAGAGCTCTCTTTCTCTTTTCTTTTTTTCTTTTTAGGGCCCAGCCGTTTTTTGCCGAACAGTTCAGCTTCGGAGAGCAGATAAAAGTTTTCGTCAGGCAGGTCAAATCCGGCACTGAGCGGTTGAGGGTAGAGGAGAAGTTTGTCCGGGGAAGGCTGGTTGTCAAGCAGTTTTGTTTCAGTAATTTCCGCCTCAAGTTGATAACCGGCCAGCAGTTCAGACATTTGCCGGGCATGACGGAGGGAACGGCAGCTGAACCCGACAGCGCCGTGTCTGTCCTGCCAGGATCTGATCTGGTCGGCCAGAGGGGCCAGCATTGACTGGCGGCGATGCTTGAGACTTAACTCCTGCCTGAGCAGGACGTGATTACCGCAGCGCAGGCTGAAACTCCCTGGTTTACCTGTTGACGAATCGCTGAAGTCTGTAATCCTGACCATCCGGCAGGAATCAAGTTTGTTCTGCAGTTCGGCCATGGGCAGGAAAAGCGTTTCCGGGGGCAGGGCAGGGCTGTTGGATTTTCGGGCTTCCTGGTAATTTGCCGTAATCCTTTCCCAGGTAAGCCGGATGGTCTGGTCAATCTGGTCAGGATTAAAGGCAAAGATAACAGTATCGTCAGCCAGGGCGTCCAGGGGGCAGTCAGGAGTTTCATGAAACAGGGGCAGAAAAAATTCAATCCCGGGAAAACGGCTCTCTGAGGTTATTCTTTCCAATATACGCTTACTTGCTTCCGGCTGCCAGTCATGCTTTTTTGCCAGGGCTGTAAAGCTTGTTTGCGCCTGTTCCCTGAGCCGGGCCGAAAAAAGAATTTCACTAACCGGCAGTATGATTATTTCTTGCAGTTCAATGCTTGATCGTTGGGTAAGGGGATCAAAATAGCGGATTGATTCAACCGTATCGCCGAAGAAATCAAGTCGAACCGGTAATTCAGTAACCTGGCGGGAATTATCAGCTGCAATGGGGGGTGGAAAGATATCGATAATGCCGCCGCGAACCGTAAACTCACCAGGGGATTGAACCAGGGAAACCTGTTCATAGCCGCAGCTTACCAGGGAACGGATTAACTCATCCCGGTCATATTCTTCATTAGTGATAACAAGTTCGGCCAGGTTGCTTAAGCGCTTCAGGGGTAAAACCCGGCGCAGCAGGGCCTCAGCCGAAATTATCATAATATTGGCTGATTCGGCAGTAAAAACCCGGTAGAGGGCGGACAACCTGGCAGTAATTGTGCCGCTGTCAGGAGAAAGCGGGGTATAGGGCGGTATTTCGTAACCGGGATAGGTAATTACCGGAACAGGAGTAAAGAAAGAAATGTCCTGTTCCAGGGGCGCGACCTGTTCTTCTCCGGCAACAATACAGAGCAGGGGGCGTTTCAGCCGGGCTGCGGTACGGGCGGCAAGAAAGGCAGTTGAGCCGGCCCGCAGACCGCTGACTTTGATCTGCTGCCCTCCTTTTTCGAGGGCGTTAATGACATCAAGCATTGATTCTTAGAACTGGCCGCCGATACTGAAATCCCAGAGACTTTGGTCTTCGGTGTCTGTTGGATTAATATTGTAACCCCATTCAAGGCGCAACGGGCCCATGGGCGACAGCCAGCGGAAGCCGAATCCCACGCTCTTGCGGAGATTGAACGAGTCATCAACTACTTCATTAGCGTAACTGTCCCCGGCATCCCAGACTTCTCCGACATCAAAAAAGACAACACCTTTTAAACCGGCATCCTTGAAAAGGGGGAAAATGTATTCCATGTTACTGTAAAACATCTTTGTGCCGCCGATTTTTTCAGTAAGCAGGTAGCCGCCATAGTTTGTTGTGACTTCAGGGCTGATGTCGCCGGACTGAAAACCGCGCATGGAGGAAAGACCGCCAAGATAGAATTTTTCATAAACCGGCAGTTTGCCGGCAGAGTTTTCCTGGACATAGCCGGCTGATAATTTGAGGTGGAAGGTGGTATCCCAGCGCCAGGGGAAATACCAGCTGCTGGCGCCTTCATACTTGGTAAAGGAGCTGTCACCGCTCAAGGGGCCGCCGGCAAATTTAACTGAAAAAGAGTTAAGTGAGCCGGATGTGGTATCGTATCTGCGGTTTCTGGTATCCCGTGACAGGCCAAGGCTGACAAAGTTGGTTATTTGTATATCCTGGGAATCCCTGATGGCCTGGGAGGCATAGGTGCTGACATCGGTCAGTTCAGAATCATCATGACCGAAACTCCCATAGATGCGGCTGTATTTCCAGATCGGGTATGACAGGCGAATGGCAAATCCAACCGCATCCTTGGTATAGTCATCATACACATTTCTCCATTTATAGATATCAAAACCAAAGGCCAGCTTGGTATCATTTAAGTGGGGTTCGGTAAAACCCAGGTTAAAACGGGTGTTGGTACTGCTCAGGTTGGCCTGCAGTGAAAGGCTCTGGCCTCGACCGAGAAAGTTGTTCTGGCTGATTTCACCCATAACCATTAAATTATCAACAGAGCTGTATCCTGCCCCGATACTGAAGGAGCCGGTGGGCTTTTCTTTAAGATCGACAATTATGTCCATCAGGTCTTTTTCTTCAGTGGGCTCCGGAGTAATACTGATATCTTCAAAAAATTCCAGGCGGTTAAGCCGATTATTGCTGACTTTGATAGCGCTGGAATCATAAACGCCTTTTTCCTCCAGGGCAATTTCCCGGCGGATTACCTTGTCCCGGGTTCTGGTATTGCCTTTGATTATTATCCGGTTAACATGAACCAGGACGCCTTTGTCAATTTTAAGGGTAATGTCAACTCTTTTAAATTCAGGATTCTTGTGAATAGCCGGTACTGCCTCGGCATAGGCAAACCCCTTGGACGAATAAAAATCAGTTATCCGGAGAATGTCATCACGCAGCATTTTCCGGCTGAAATATTTTTCTTCGCCGATTTGACATAATTTCAGCAGGGAATCCTCCGGTTCAAGCAGGTCGCCGGTAATTTCAATCAACCCGGTTTTATATGGTTCTCCCTCTTCTATATTAAAGGTGACATAGAGCCATTCACCATGTTTAGCAACTTCCGGTTTGCCGACCTTGACATCTATGTAGCCGTTGTTTGAATAAAAGGCGCCTATCCTTGCCGCGTCCTGGTTGAGCATATCCCTTTTTAAAACCCCGGACTCAGTGAACCAGGAAAGCCAGCCCTTGGTGGATGTAATCAGGATTTTTTTAATTTCACTGTTGGAAAAGGCATGGTTACCATGAATAATAATTTTTTTAACATAGGCTTTGGCCCCTTCCTGGATATCAAATCGAAGATTGACCTTGCCCTGGGCCGGATAAGTCTGGTTTACCGATACTTCGGTATCATAATAACCTTTTTCCTTATATAATTTTTTTATGTTGCTTACTGCTTCGTGAACCTTGTCGGCATTGATGATAGTATGGGAAACAATGCCCATTACTTCTTTTATTTCTTCTTCCTTCAGCTGTTTTTCGCCGGTAATTGTCAGGGCATTAATTACGTCTTTTTCAACCACAGTGAAAATTATTCGCTTGCCGCTGTCGGTGTCTTCGGCCTCAACCCGGACATCATTGAAAAAACCCATCTTGTAGACGTTTTTTAATCCTTTCCGCAGTTGCCTGGGGCTGTAGAAATCTCCGGCTCGGTTATTTATATGGTTAAGGATTGCCCCACTGTCAATCTTGTGGTTACCCTTGATAACTATTTTACTGATAATAAATTCTTTGCTGACAAATTTGACTGCTTCTTGAACGATCTTGGTCATTGCCCGGTTCAGATCTGCCTCGGATTCGGCCTGGGCAAAAAGATATTGGGGAAATGATGGGGCCAGCAAGTCGTAAATCACCAGGTCAATACTGATTTTCTCTCCAAATTTGTTCATGGTGCCTACTGCGGCATAATCAGTGGTGACAGCCGCCTGTACCTGGGAAGCGGGCAGGGGCCATTCTGTCTGGTAATTTAATCTTTGTTCAGCTTCCGTCCTGGTGAGCAGGGGAATTTTGTGGACGGCAAGGGCCTGATCTAAAGCGCGATCTACCTTGTCAACCTGATCGGCAGACATCTGATCCGTATTGATTTTCAGGGGGAAAAATGTAATATCCGCCCCTGCCTGGCCGGACCGGGCCGCAAAGGATACCGTTTCCAGGCAAAACAGGGAAAATATTATTAAGCAAAACAGGAGGGAATTCGGCCTGCTGGTGGGGGGTGAAAAAAATTGTTTTAAAGAAGTCATGGGTAATTTTTTGATAAATTAAATGGTTAATCGCAGAGCATTGGTAATAATAAAGTTCCTGAAGGAGTACCCCAAGGATATTCTCGGACAGCCTCCCAGGTAATGAACTTTGTTCGCTCCATTTGTAACTATTCGAGAAGGCGCAAAAAAAGGGCGAAGAGGTAAGCACCATTAAAAAGAGAGCATAAACTCCGAATTGTTGAGTGCTATAGTTACAACCATTTTACAAAATAGTCAAAAAAGGGAGAAAAGTCATGGAAAAGTTTTGTGAGCTCATCCGGGCTTATCAGCTGAGAGGTTATCCGAGGATAGACATTTTTTCTCAAATCAGGTAAGCGTAGACTCCGAGGTATTTTGAAAAATAATTAATCACACCTTAAACTCATAACCGTGAAAGATACTGAACTGTAACTGTTAACAGGGTGCCGGAGATTTTGTAAGCGTTCCATGAACACCACCCTGCACCCGTTTAAACGCCGCGATATACCTGATGTATTATCGCGAGCGTTGAAACGGGCACATGGCGGCATCCC
>JANTFJ010000066.1 GCA_024763495.1 Desulfobulbaceae bacterium
TTGATGATCTCTTGCGCCGGATTAATCTAAATTTTTACGCGGTTTATCCTTCGTTCGCTTTTCAGAGTAATTCCCGCACCGATAACCAGACATTTCTTGTTGATAAAGTGAGGAGAATATTTGGCGGTTTATTTTTTCTGCAAAAGGTAAATGAATTTTTTCATCGTCATAAAACTTTGATTATTATCAGCCATCTTGCCATTATTATGATCGTAATTTTTATTTTTTTGTAACTACTCACACGGTAAAGTCCATAAACGTGCTAAAACAATGAGCATAAATATTCGGGTTGAGCAGATATCTACCTTTTTAACTCTTTAAATGCTCGGATTTTGACGGATAAATGCTTAATTATCGTCTCTTAATTACTACTATTATCGGGTTTGCCGCTCTGGCCGCTATCGGCTTTGCCCGGCTTGAAATCGACACTGATGTGGTTCGTTCTCTGCCGACTGACGAAAAAGTAATTTCCGATGCCCTTGATATTTTTACCAACCATCCAATTCACGATCAGGTTGCTATCGATATAATGCTGAACCGGGATGATCCGGATGTCCTGGTTGAATGCGGTGATTTTGTCGAACAAAAACTGCTGGCAAGCGGTTTGTTTGCCGAAGTGGGAATGGCCAAAATCAGCGGCCTTATTCCGGAACTGGCTTTTCATGTGGTTAAAAATCTGCCGGTATTATTTTCTGAGCAGGAATTAAATGAATTTGTTACTCCCCGTTTGACCGCCCCGGCAATCGACAGCAGGATTAAAAATATTTATGCTGCCCTGAGCAGCATGGAGGGAATAGGGCAGGCTGAGTTTATTGCCGGAGATCCTCTGGGATTAAAAGATCTGGTGATGGCGAAGATGGCCCTGCTTGCTCCTTCCCTGGATTCCCGAATTTATAAAGGCCGTCTTATCTCCGGCGATGGCCATCATCTGCTGGTAACCGCCCATCCATTCACGGCAGGTACTGATACGGCCGCGGCTGGTAAGGTTGCCGATTTAATTAGTGCTGTTTCCAGGGATTTAACCGCCCGTTATATAAACACCCAATATACTGTTACCCTGACTCCGGCAGGAGCATATCGGGCCGCGCTTGACAATGAACTTATTATCAGAAGAGATGTCCGGACGGCAATCTGGCTGGCCACGGCAGGTATTGCCCTGCTGCTGATAATTTCTTTCCCCCGTCCCCTGATCGGTCTGTTATCGCTGGTTCCGGCTTTTGCCGGAATTGCCGCGGCAATCTTTGTTTATTCGCTTTTTTATTCCTCCATCTCAATTATGATTATAGGTTTTGGCGGGGCCATTATTTCAATAACTGTTGACCACGGGATCGCTTATCTGCTTTTTCTGGACTCTCCAGGGGAAACAAGCGGCAAAGAGGCATCTCGAGAAGTTTGGGCCGTGGGACTTATGGCAGTATTAACTACCATTGGTGCCTTTATCGTCCTTTGTTTCAGCGGGTTTCCCATTTTTGTCCAGCTTGGTCGGTTTACCGCCCTTGGTATTTTGTTTTCTTTTTTGTTTGTCCATCTTGTTTTTCCTCATATATTTCCGGCCATGCCTCCCGGCCACAGCAGGGTAATGCCTTTGCAGCGGCTGGTGGACACATTTTTCAAGAGCGGAAAAACCGGAGCCGGCCTGGCAATCATTTTTGCCATGGTGATGCTGTTTTATGCCAAACCGGAATTCAATACCAATTTAAGCGCTATGAATACGGTAAGTAATGATACCCTTGCCGCTGATGAATTGTTTGCCGGGGTCTGGGGTAATATCTCCAGCGCGTACCTGATGATGTCCGCCGCCACTATTGACCGGATTCAGCAAAAGGATGATCTGCTGCTTAACAGGATTGAAAAGGATGTTGATAAGGGCCTGCTGGCTCCAGCCTTTGTGTCGTCCATGATTTTTCCGGGTGAAAAGAGGAGCAGGCAAAATTTAGCGGCCTGGCAGGCATTCTGGGATGACAACAAGATACAGGCAGTCAAGAAAGAGCTGACAGGCTCAGCCCTGACCGCGGGGTTTACCACGGACTCTTTTGCTCCTTTTTTTACCTTGCTCGACAGCCCATCATGCCGGTTCGATACCTCTATCCCGGTTCGTTATTATTCCCTGCTGGGAATCTCGGCCGGCAAGGAAAGCTCCGGCCTGGTACAATTTGTCACTATTACTCCGGGGGGATCATATAATCCCGCGGCCTTTGTAAAAAAATACAGTGAATATGGAAAAATATTTGATCCGGAATACTTTTCCGCGAAGTTGGGTAATCTTCTTTTTTCAACATTTTCCAGAATGTTTATCATCATAGCCGTCAGTGTAACGGTTATGCTTTTTTTTGTTTTTTTAAGCTGGCGCCTGACCCTGCTGACTCTGCTTCCCGTGGCTTTTGCCTATGTGACTACCCTCGGGACATTGAAATTATTGAATCATCCTCTGGATCTCCCTGGTTTAATGTTGTCAATTATTATCCTGGGCATGGGGATTGATTATTCAATCTTCTTTGTCCGGGCTCATCAAAGATATCGGGATATAGCGCATCCATCCTATGGATTGGTACGGATGGCTGTATTTATGGCCGCGGCTTCAACCCTTATCGGCTTCGGTGTTTTGTCTACTGCTGAACATACCCTGCTCAACAGTATCGGCCTGACCTCATTACTGGGAATCGGTTATTCCCTGCTTGGCGCTTTTGTCCTGCTGCCACCCCTGCTTGAGGCTCTATTTGTTGACTCGCCGGATCATTTTTCGAAAATCGAATCAAGCCTGACCAGGCGTGTGCTGGCAAGATACCGGCTGCTCGAAGCCTACCCGAGAATGTTTGCCCGTTTTAAACTGAAATTTGACCCCATGTTCAGTGACCTGGCCATTATGCTGAAAAAATGCCGGGATATAAAATTGATAGTAGATATTGGCTGCGGCTTTGGGGTGCCGGCAGCCTGGTGCCTTGAGTTTTTTCAAAAGGCTGAAGTTTTCGGCCTTGATCCTGATCCGGAAAGAGTTCGGGTCGCTTCACTGGTAACCGGAAAGAGAGGAACAGTTAAACTTGGCCCGGCTCCTGAAATGCCGGATGTCCCCGGCCCGGTTGATTTGATTTTACTGTTGGATATGCTTCATTATCTTGATAACGAAACCCTTGCCGCGGTTTTTAAAAAAAGTCATCAACTCAGCAGGGATGGCGCTATACTGGTAACGAGATTTGTGATTGCTCCATCCCGAAAAGCTTCCTGGTCATGGCGCCTGGAAAATTTCAGGATTAAAATGGCCGGCATTACTCCTTATTATCGCTCGGCTGAAGAAATAAGCTCCTTATTAAAGGAAGCGGGTTTTGCAATTGAAATTAACATGGTTTCTGCCGGCAATGATGAATTGTGCTGGATTATCGGCCGGGTTGAAAATAAATTATGTTGAGTATATTTCCTTTTTCACCGGCTGAAAAAACCGGCTTCTGGTCAATTGTTCTTTCGGCGCTTCTTTTTGCGGTTGACCCGGCCATTGCCGCCTTGCCGCTGGCCGGGTTTTTCCTGTTATGCCTGGGCGCCCCGTTTTTTCCTCGTTTCAGTTTTTTCCTTCCGGTTATCAGTCAAGGGGCAGATGGAGTAACCGCGGTTGCCATTACCTTTGACGACGGCCCGTCCCCTGATTCCACCCCGGAGCTGCTTCGCCTTCTTGATAAATATCATTTTAAAGCTACCTTTTTTGTAATTGGAGAAAAGGCGGCTGAATATCCGGAGTTGATTGACGATATAGTTGCCGGAGGACATACGATCGGCAATCATTCCTACAGGCATGATCCTTTTCTCATGTTGAAAAGTTATAAAAAATTAAAACATGATATTCAGTTGACCCAGGAAGTGCTGCAGGGCCTTGGGGTTTCTCCGCTGATTTTTCGTCCGCCTTCCGGAATTACCAACCCCAGATTAAAGGGAGTTCTGGCTGAGATCGGCTTGATTACCGTAAATTTCAGCTGTCGAATTTTTGACAGGGGTAACAGGAACATAAAGGGACTGGCGGAAAAAGTTTTGGCTCGGCTCCGCCCCGGTCAAATTCTCCTGCTTCACGATCTTCGCCCTGGGCAGGACGATTTTTATCAATACTGGCTGGATGAAATTGACCGGTTATTAAATGCCATGCAGGCAAAATATAATGTTCTTCCCCTGGAAGAGGTTATTCTTCGGCCAGTTGGGGTCAAATCTTTATTCTTGACACAGGCTGGAGAGAAATGATCAGGTGAGAATAAGCCGCTTGTGTCAAGAATAAAGATTTGACCCCTTATAAATATTAATATGACAGGATGGATCATCTACCGATGAAGAAAGTGCTGGTTCTTTATTATTCTCAAAGCGGGCAACTGAAGAGTGTGCTGGATAAAATCGTTGTGCCTTTAAGGCAGAGCCGTGAGGTGCGGTTAGACTGTCGCGAAATAAAACCCGTAAACCCTTATCCTTACCCATGGTCTTTTTACGAGTTTTTTAATGTATTTCCTGAAGCTGTTAATCTTGACGGATGCGGGGTGGAAGCGATAGAAGCCGAAGATGAGTATGATTTAATAATCCTGGGGTATACTGTCTGGTTTCTTTCCCCCTCTATTCCGGTGACAGGTTTTCTGCAAAGCGGGCAGGCGAAACATCTTTTCAAAAACAAGCCGGTAGTAACGGTGATTGCCTGCCGCGACATGTGGCTGACCGCTCAGGAGAAGATGAAAAGGCTGCTGATGTCTCTCGATGCCCGTTTACTGGACAATGTAGTTTTGACTGATCAGGGAAAATCGCTGTATACCTTTGTCACTACTCCCCGCTGGATGCTGACCGGCAGGAAAGACGCGTTCTGGTTTTTTCCCAGGGCCGGAGTTGCCGAGGATGATATTAACCAGGCCTCACGTTTCGGCAGACGTCTCTGCACTGCCCTGGATAAAAATAAAGAACAGGGCAGTGCCGCAATGCTTGACAATATGGGCGCGGTGAATGTAAATGGAAAATTAATCGCGACTGAGCGTATCGCCCATCGCAGTTTTTTGATCTGGAGTAAATTTATTAAAAAAGCCGGGCAACCGAATTCCGCGGGCCGCAAACTGGTCATTACTGTTTATGCTGTTTTTCTGCTTATGCTGGTGCTGACTATTGTCCCGCTGAATATTGTGATTCGTAAAATTATCTACCCTTTCAGGAAAAAGGCCATTGACGAAGCTGTTGTCTGTTATGAACAACCTTCGGGCCGTTAATTATGCCGCATCAGGTTTACATTACCAACATAGCCGCGTTTTTGCCTAATCAGCCGGTTGCCAATGAAGAAATGGAAGATGTTCTTGGCCGGATCGGCAAACGTCCGTCCCGGGCCCGCAAAGTGATTCTCCGCAGCAACGGGATCAAATCAAGATATTATGCGATAGACCGGCTGACCGGGGAAATGACCCATAATAATGCCCAGCTTAGCGCAGAGGCTATCCGTAAATTTATGGAACAGGGGAGGGATATCAACAGCATAGAACTTTTGGCCTGCGGCACAACCCTGCCGGATCAGCTGTTGCCCAATCACGGCCTGATGGTGCATGGCGAGCTGGGCATCCCGCCCTGTGAGGTAATTGCCACCGCCGGAGTCTGCCTGTCTGGAATTACATCCTTGAAGTATGGCTATCTGGCCATAAGTTCAGGCCAGAATAAAAACGCGGTGACAAGCGGTTCAGAGAATGCTTCTTCCATAATGCGGGGCCGCAGTTTCAGCGAAGAAGTTGAATTATCTGACCCTCAGCAGGAGAAGCCTTTTGAGATCGCTTTTGAAAAAGATTTTCTCCGCTGGATGCTCAGTGACGGGGCTGGAGCGGTATGGCTTGACAATACGCCCAACCGCGAAGGAAATTCTCTGCGGATTGACTGGATATTCCAGAAATCATATGCTGGTGAAATGGAGACCTGCATGTATGGCGGGGCGCAAAAAAAACCGGATGGGTCGCTGAAGGGCTGGCGGGAATATCTTCCCCATGAGTGGCTGGAACAATCTATTTTTGCGGTCAAGCAGGACATCAAGCTGCTTAACGACAAAATCATTGAGTATACGGTAACCAGACCCCTGCGGGAGCTGGGCGGAACCGGCAGGGTGGATGGGCGAAAAATAGACTGGTACCTGCCTCATTACTCTTCCGGTTTTTTTCGCGACAAGGTATATGAAGGCATGCGGGCGGCAGGATGTGACATCCCCATGGAAAAATGGTTTACTAATCTAAGCACAAAAGGCAATACCGGATCAGCCTCAATATATATAATTCTTGAAGAGCTTTTTAACTCCGGCCGCCTGCGGAAAGGGGAGACGCTGCTCTGCTACATCCCGGAAAGCGGACGTTTTTCCACAGCCTTTATTCATCTGACAGTGATATAATTACCATGGAGCAGAGCAAAGTACCGCAACACAATATTTCCACTTACGCCAATAACAAAAAAGCGATTTATGCCACTAATGAAAAAGGTGAATATTCTATTGTTGCCTCTTCGGGCTGGAAAGTAGAGGAAGAGGTGACAAAGCAGGCGCTTAATGAGCTTGAACGTCTCGCTGACCAGGCTTATGATCTGGTTGTTGCCGGCAAATTTTCTCCATTATACTTCCATATGTTTAACCAGCGGATGGATTTGCAGATTCTGGCCCAGGCCACCGGGATATTCCGCTGGCGGATAAAGCGTCATCTGAAACCGCGTATTTTTGCCCGGCTTTCCAGGGGAATGCTGGAGCGATATGCCGATGCTCTGGGAGTTAAGGCTGAAGACCTCGGCAGCTTGCCGCAGCGAGGAGAACCCGGTGGCTGAGCATTGTTTCAAGCATGACCATTTTGCCCATTGTGAAAGCGGGGTCATGGCCCTGATGCTGCGGCATTATGGCCTGCCGATCTCCGAAGCCATGGCCTTTGGCCTGTCCGGCGCCTTGTCGTTTGCCTACCTGCCCTTTGTCAAGCTCGGCGGTCTGCCGCTTATTGCCTATCGCGGTCTGCCCAAAGCCATTATCAAAGGATTACGTAAAAATCTCGGCCTCAAGATGCGGATGCAGACTTTTTCCAGCCGGGATCAGGGAACCAGGACTCTTGATGCCCTGCTGGAACAGGGCAAGATTGTCGGGGCCCAGACCTCGGTGTTCTGGCTCCCCTACTTTCCGGAAGAAATGCGTTTCCACTTTAATGCTCATAACCTGATCATCTATGGCAGGGAGGATAACGAATACCTGATCAGCGATCCGGTTTTTGAGAAGCCGATGCGCTGCGCGGCAGAAGATCTGCGCAAAGCCCGTTTTGTCAAAGGAATGATGGCCCCCAAAGGCCTGCTTTATTATCCGCTCAAAATACCGGCAAGCATTGATTACCAGGCAGTCATCCCCGCAGCGGTCAAGAAAACCGCCAGAATGATGTTGAAAACTCCGGTGCCTGTTGCCGGGATTCGCGGTATTCGTGCTCTGGCCGGAAAAATAGCCAGACTGGCCAAAGAAGAACCGCGCTATGCCGGGCTTTTTCTGGGGCATATTGTCCGGATGCAGGAAGAAATCGGCACCGGCGGGGCGGGTTTTAGATTTATCTATGCTTCATTCCTGCAGGAAGCAGGCTTGAGACTTGACAATCTCCAGCTCAAAGAGGCCTCGGAGATGATGACTGCGGTGGGTGACCAGTGGCGGGAATTTGCCCTGCTGGCTGTTCGGGCTATTCGAAGGAAAAAAGAACAGGCAATCGATTTTTCCGCTTTGCGGTTAAAACTTCTCGATGTTGCCGAAGCTGAAGCTGATGTTTACCGGAAACTTGGTAAATGTTTTTGAGTAACTGCTCACAGGGCACCGCATATTTCCGCGATCAGTCCGGCTTACGTATGACTAATACGCTACGCCGAAGGGTAAGAGAACAGGTAGACCTGAGACATGATTACCATTAAAAAACTTGTCAAGCGCTATGATGATCGTCTTGCCCTGGATCACCTTGATTTGAGTATCGCCAAAGGAGTTATTTTCGGCCTGCTGGGGCCGAATGGGGCCGGGAAAACGACCCTGATTGCCATTCTCAACGGTTTAACTGATTTCCAGGAGGGTGAAATTGAAATAATGGCAATGCCCCTGGGGAAGAATCTTAAAAAAATTCGTAAACGCTGTGCTTTTATTCCTCAGAGCCCGGCTTTTTACGATAATTTAAGTGTTATTGAAAACCTGCGGTTTTTTGCCGGGATTCAGCAGATCAGCGGCAGTGAGCGGCGGGATAATCTTGATTACGCCATTACGATAAACCGGCTTCAGCCTTTGCTCGGCAAGCGGGCCGCCATTCTTTCCGGCGGCCAGAAAAAGCGGCTTAACATTGCTGTCGGACTTTTGAACAAACCGGAAATAATTTATTTTGATGAACCTACCGCTGGAATAGATCCTGAAACCCGTAACGATATTCTTTCCACAATTCGTTCTTTCAAGGATGAAAATAAAACAGTGGTCTATACCTCGCATTATATGGCGGAAATCGAACAAATCTGCGATGAGGTGGCAATAATCAACCAGGGCCGTATTGTCCGCCAGGGGCAGCTTAAAAGTATGCTGGCCGAGGAAAATGTTGATTCGGTGGTTATCGAACTGGTGGGAACCAGCCCGATCCAGTTGGAAAAATTTGCCCGGAAACAGCAGAAAACAGTAGTTCTTGACCAGGCAAGCCTGATGATTGCCGAGCGCAACCCGGCAGCCATCGGTAAAATTCTTACCGAGCTGGAAGCTGAAAAAATCATGGTTAAAGGGTTGCGCTACGGGACAACAAATCTTGAATCTCTTTTTATCCGTTTAACCTCGCGGGAGAATAACAGCGATGTTTAAAGCAATGCTGATCAAGGAGTTTATTCTTGTCCTGCGTGATCGTCATGCCCTGGCCGCGCTTTTTATCATGCCGGCGGTTTTTATCCTGATTATGTCCCTGGCCCTGAAAGACACTTTTAACAGCGGACGGGCCCTGTCAACCTATGCGGTTATAGATGAGGATAACAGTGATGCCGCTGTCAGGTTGAGCGAATTACTCCGGGAAAACAAAGGGTTTGCCCAACAGGCAATAAGTGGATCAGAATGGAAACATGCCCAAAATCATGATATTCATTTTATCCTGACCATTCCAGCCGGGTTCAGCCGTAATCTTGAAAAAAACGAAACCGGCGGGGGAGCCGCGCTTTGCCGACTCGATGTCGGCGCTGAGGTCAAAGAAAATATACTGGCCATTTTTAAACTTGAACTGGCCATGGCAATCACTCGGCTGCGAATTGAAACCATTAAGGATGAGCTGGCCGTCTATCTGCCGGAAACGGCACAGGAGTTTAGTGGAATGGATTTTTCTCCTGATAAAATGGTGGATGTCCACTTTAATGCCATGACCGGCAATGAAAAGCCTACCTCAACCCAGCAGAGTGTGCCATCCTGGATAGTCTTTGCCATGTTTTTTATCGTTATTCCCATGTCAACGATTTTTATCAATGAACGTAAGCAGAATACCCTGAGCAGAATGAATGCCATGAATATCTCCATACCGGCATTATTTGCCGGAAAAATTGCTCCCTACATGGTAATTAACCAGATTCAGGTCTGGATTATGATTGGGGTGGGAATGTTTATTGTGCCGCTGTTTGGGGCGGCCCCCCTGACCCTGGGCAATTCGCCCGGCGGCCTGGTATTGATTTCCCTGGGACTGAGCCTGGCAGCCGTCGGCACCTCGGTGCTGATAGCCGTTACCGCCGCGACGGTGGAGCAGGCAACAACCATTGGCGGCATTATCAATATTCTCCTGGGAGCCCTGGGAGGTATCATGGTGCCGAAATTTATCATGCCGCTGATTATGCAGAAAGTGGCCGCTGTTTCTCCCATGTCATGGGGGCTGGAAGGGTTCCTGGATATCTTGCTTCGGGGCCAGGGAATATCAGCTGTTATTCCAGAATCCGGGGCCCTGGGCGGATTCGGGGCCGGGTTATTGATTATTGCCGCCATGAGACTGAAGAGAAGTTACTAATGCCGGATAAGCGCTTCATGAATATCACCCTGCACGCGCTTTAATCAAGGCACTTATATCGATAGCGATCAATAAACCACACCTTGACTTTTGAGAAGGCACGGCCTGTAAGCGTTTCAGGGATGCCGCCATGTGTCCGTTTCAACGCTCGCGATAA
>JANTFJ010000067.1 GCA_024763495.1 Desulfobulbaceae bacterium
CCAAGCAAATACAAGGCAAAAAATAAAACTTTTTTCACCACCAGTTCCGGCAATATTTGTAAAGCCTTTTTAATTCGTTTCTGAGAATGCTTTGATGAAAACACCATGCTTTGGCAATCCATAATCCCCTCACAATGCCCTATTGAACCTATTTTTTTCTATTAATATTACCAAAATAGGCATAATACAGCGCATTATATCATAAAAATAGGCTCAATGCAAAAATATTATAAGAAAAACAAATTGCCATAAAAATACTCATAATTTTTGGGACGGGGTACTAGAGTCCGGCATTATTTTAAATATTTCGCATTTTTTTAACTGTTACTTTTCTGTATTGCACCCCACTCATAGCATATGCCCCGTCTTTTTTTTTAGCCAACCCAGTTCCATTTGGAGTTTGCCAATATGCTGAAAAAGCCTGTCTTGCTCCTGCTCCATGGATTGAATGGTTTTTGCTTGGTTGTTGCCAAAAACTCCTGGCAGCCCTTCAGTTGTCTGCTTTTTCCATCGATTTACTTGGCATGTATGAACACCATGTTCAGAGGCTATTTCGTTATTAGTGCTTTGAGCTTTAAGGGTAGCCAAAGCCACTTTTGTTTTTATAGTTGGTTGCTATATTTTTTTCGTTTTACAGACCCCCTCCTGACAGTTGTTTTTGGAGCTTAACATACTGTCTCATTTATGGGATCCACTATAACGTGCTTGAACTTCTGTTTAAAAAATTTCAACACTTGCCATGGTAGATATAAAAAATTTTATATTTTTGACTAAAAAATACAGTTTAGTGCCTTATTTCTGATTTCCAGTACAGCAGTAAGAAGTAGCGTAGGCATTAAAACCAGAAAGTATATTTAAAATTAATAAGTTACAGCTATAAATCATGCACATTTAAAGCTTAATGGATGTCCCTTTAAGATAAAAAGTGGAAATTGAATAAAATAAATCACCTTCAATTTTTGAATTTGCTATAATTTTAGTGTATCGGAAAATTAAGGCTTTTGTCTGATTTCGCTCAAGCTCTATCATATCTACGGTTCAAAGCCATGGACGGGGTTTTATAGGTCTGCTTTAGTTTAACAGATAAGTGAGTTGACGTCTGTGTGATCTGTGAGGCATAGAGAGCGGATAGAATTATATAAAAAAATAAATGGTAACTACTCACCGAGCAAGCGACTTAATTTCACTAACCCTTGTAATTGTAACTGTTTACAGGGTGCCGGTAAGCGTTCACCAGCACCTCATCTTCGCCCGTTTGGGCCTTCTCGAATAGCACAAGTATGCTTCGAAGTCCCAAACGAACGAGTTCTAAGGCACTGGTAAACACTTACAGGACTGAAGGTTATTGTAAATTTGGTGCCCTGGTGAACGGTTACGGGTGCCGGATATTTTTGCGATTAGGCTAGCGTGGCGTATTAGTCATACGTAAGTCAGTCTTATCGCGGAAAGATCTGGTGCCCTGTGAGCAGTTACAATAAATGTAACTATTCAGCAAGCACAACAATTTACCCTTTAACTCTGAACAGTTACAAATAAATTATCATAAACCATGAATGCATACGGCATGAGTTGATCATTGTTCAGCTGACTTAACAAGTGAATTTGTGGCGTGAAATGTGCAATATTCGGCAAATGAAATATTATGAGACTGATAAATAAAAAAAATCAATCATCCATTATAAATGGTAAAGCTGGATTTTCTCTTGTTGAATTAATGGTTGCTATTGGCCTTTTGGCGGTTTTAGCAGCTATTGCAATACCAAACTTAAGTTCCTGGTTGCCTAGTTATCGATTAAAAAGTGCTGCACGTGATTTATATTCAAATATGCAGAAGGCAAAAATGGCAGCAATTAAATCCAATTCGACAGTAACCTTAAATTTTACAGCTAGTACCGGTTCTCCATGTCTAGGAGGGATGTATAACTTTGTAGATGCCGGAGGAAATACTATTGTCTCCAATTCTTTGGCCAATGGTATTTGCCTTTCAACTCCAACTGGTTTTCCTGCTGGATTTTCTTCAGCAGGTTTACCGTCCGGAGTCACGGGAACAATACAGTTGACTCATCCGAATACAACAAGAATATATACTATTACTCAATCAATGGCTGGTTTCTGTAAACTGCTATGAAACAAAATTTTAAAACTAATTATATGGATAAAGGTTTTACCCTGGTTGAAGTAATGATCGCTCTTCTTATTTCCGGAATCGTCATGGCTTCAGTTTATTCTGCCTTTCAATCTCAGCAAGATAGTTATCTGGCACAGGATCAAGTGGCGGAGATACAACAAAACATAAGGGTAGGGAAAGATATGATGTTGAGAGAAATAAGGATGGCTGGTTATGACCCCACTCAAAATGCTAATGCCGGAGTAACTATGGCAACTATAAGTCAATTTGGTTTTACTCAGGATCTTGATGAAGATGAAAATGTTACTACAGTTCCCAGTGAAACAGTAACTTTTAAATTAAATAGTGATTCAAATGGAGATGGAATTGTTGATGGCGGAGGCGTGTCAACAATTGGTAGGAAAACCGGAGCAGGTGTTGTTTTTCAGCCGGTAGCTGAAAACATTCAGTCTATTGAATTTTATTATTTTCTTTCCAACGCCGCTCCAACTTCAACGCCTACTGTTGCGCAACGTGAGAATATTCATAGTGTACAAATTTCAATTTTGGCCAGGGCTGAAAATACAGACAAAAGATTTATAAACACGCAAAGTTACGCAACCCCTTCTGGACAAATATGGGGACCTTTTAACGATAATTATAGGCGCAGGTTCATGGTTTTTCAGGTTAACTGTCGGAATATGGGATTGTGATTAACTTATGGAAAAAAATATAAAATTAAATCATAAGTCAGGATTTACCCTTATTGAGGTACTGATTGCTGTTGTTGTTCTGACCATTGGCATTTTGTCGGTTAACGTTATGCAGTTAAGTTCTATAAAAGGTAATCATACTGCAAGGATCTTAACTGATGGTGTAAACTGGGCCTCATTTCGCCTGGAGCAGATGTTGACTATGCCTTATGATTCCGACAGCAATGGTACTGATGATGATGGTGATGGTAATATTGATGAAGCTGATGAACAGTTTGTTGATGGTGGTGGGACAAACAACGGCAGTATCGGCCTTAATGATTCGCCACCTAATACTGATGGCATCTTGCTGTCACCAGATGGAAATTATTCAATCTATTGGAATGTCGCGAGTAATTATCCTGAAAACGGAATGAAAACCATTAAAGTTTTTGTTCAAAATAATAATGGAGCAACAAAAACAGTGTCATTTACTGATTGTAAAACAAATTTATAAAAAGGTAGCGTTGTGCAAAGATTAAATCCGATAAATAATGATAACGGTTTTGTCCTGGTCGCCTCTCTCCTTGTTTTAATGATCTTGATAGTAGTCGGCATTGCTGCCACCAACACCACGACAATTGAATTACATATTTCCGGCAACGAAAAAATGGCCAGGGATAATTTCTACAAGGCTGAATCGTCTGCCCAGGAAGGAGCTCAGCGTTTGCAGAATGAAAACGACAAAGACAACCTCAGAGCCAAACGTACTATCTTTAAATGGTTGTTCTCCAGTAGTAAAGAAAATGATTTCCTGCCTAGCTCAGGAAATTCTGTTGATTGGGGAACATTATCAATTGTCAGTGACCCAGCAGACTTGCTTTCTGGACTAAATGACCCCTTCATATCTCTGGTTGCCCTGGATCTTGGTGTTGTAAAGGGTAAAAGGGCATCCTCTCTGAAAATGACTTCCAGTTCAGTTTATGAATATCATCTCCTCGGTCGTGCTGTTCAGAATTCTGGACAGAAAATTATAGAAATCGGCTATAAAAAACGTTTTTAAAGGGTGAAAACAATGAAGACCGCACATGACAATTTTCTTTATGAAAATAAGGCTGGCTGGCAGCAATTTTTTTTAAGCTCGTCGCCAATGGCTATTTTTTTCTGTTGTCTTTTTGTTTTTAATTTTTCTAGCCGGGTTTTTGCCGAAGAATTCAGCAATGATCCCATGGAAACAAAAATCCAGGCTGCGCCGGCAAACATCATGTTTGTTCTTGATAATTCCGGTAGTATGGACTGGGAGTTTATGACTCCTGAAAATGATGGAGTTTTTCATTCTAAATACTATGTTTTTAATCTTAGTGATAACCAGTATAGCGGTAATTTAACCGGAAGTGGACTTCTTGAATGGAAATCCCAATGGTTCGGATACAACAAGATTTATTATAATCCATCAACGACCTATCATCCCTGGCCGCACTGGGAAGAGATGGACAGCACCAAGGCTGCAGACGGCACAGCAATTGGAGACGGTGGCACTTCTCCTGCCCATGAGGCAGATATTAAAAAACCTAGGTCTAACCCGGTTGACAATACTCCAACCTTAAATATTCTCAATACATTTTATGCTAATATGCCTGTCAATAATTTTGTCATAGTAGACAACGACGACGGTTCTCCAGCCTTTACGTCTACTGGAAACTGGTATGAATCCAGTTTAATGCCTGAGTGGAATGATCACTCAAATTATACAGGCGATGATGGAGCCAAGGCTGTTTTTACGCCTGATATCCCTCAGACCGGTACATATAAAATATATACTTATTGGAACTGTTATACTGCCAGGGATAAGAATGCCCTTATCGAAATAGATAATGATGGTGATGGTAATACTGACGATTCAGAGAGAAAAGATCAGCATTCGACAAGCAATAACATACCGGAAACCGGTGTGTGTGGTGAATGGCTGCCTCTTTTTAGTGGTGCAAGTTTTACTTTTTCTAAGGGGAGACATGGCTCGGTAACCATCACCAGGAATAGTCCGAATGGCAGTAGCACTGTTGCTGATGCCATAGCTTTTGGTGATACTTCAACTATTGATATCAACAATGCTCACTATTATATGGTCAATGATACTGATGATGATGGAGCTGAGGCAGGTGAGGTTTATCTGGTGAATTTTACCTGGAATGATACAGACTCGGACACGCTGGTTGAGGACGGTGAAGTAAGCCGTAATTATTATCAGGTTACCTTCAGCAGCAGTACAAGTAATCATGAGGTCGTCCAGTCTCTGGCACTTGTAAGTTCGAATTCTTCAGATCAGGGTAACGATGATGTTCCTGATGCTATACAACCTAAAATAACCAATGAAGACGGTTCGGAATCATTTATAACTGACATGGAAGATCTGCAGAATTTTGCCAACTGGTTTTCCTTTTACCGGCGGCGCGAGTTGACTGCCAAGGCGGCAGTAGCGAGAACAATAGATGATCTTGAATGGGTAAATGTCGGGTATTACACTCTGCATAGCTCCGGCGGCGCCCGTCAGACTGTTTTGCCGATTAAGGTTGATGCCAGTAATGAAGTTATCGTTGACAACAAAGATAGTGGATTTTCGCGTAGTTCGTCTTGGTGGGAATCTTCTCCAACTCCCGAATATAATGGCAGTTCACTTTACACATCCTCTTCCGGAAAATGGGCGAAATGGACGCCGAATATTTCCGCCACAGGAGTATTTGAAGTTTTTGCCTGGTGGAACTGCTATTATAAGCGAGATCAGAAAGCGAAATTTACTATCAGTCATGCCGGCGGCACAACAGTAAAATATTTGAATCAAAGAGCATCTTCTAATAGCACTGTGACAACCAAAAACAACTGTGAAAATTCTAGTGGAACTGGTTGCTGCGGTTACTGGGTCAGTCTTGGTTCTTATACCTTTAACCAAGGTAACACAGATTATGTTAAAGTGGAACGACATGGTTCCAGTACGGGAAGCTCCACCAGCGCTGATGCCGTGAAATTTGTCGGCAGTGGCTCGGTAAATGCCGATGACACAAATACCTTATTAGATGTGCTGTACTCCATTGACTCAAATGGCGGTACTCCTCTTCGGCAATCTCTGCGAGATGTGGGCCGCTATTTTGATCAGGATGACGGCTATACCGGCAACTTAGGTACTTCACCATACAAAAGTGAAGCGGAAGGCGGTGCCTGCCAGCAGGCCTTTGCCATTGCCATGACAGATGGCTACTGGAATGGCAATAGTCCCGGGGTAGGTAATCAGGATTCCGGTAAAGGCGCTCCTTATGAAGATAATTTTTCGGATACCCTGGCGGATGTGGCCTGGAAGTTCTATGATGACGATCTGTCCGATGGTCTACCCAATGACATGCCGACCAATAATTATGATAAAAGTAAAACTCAGCATATGGTTACTTTTTCTGTTTCTTTTGGCCTGAGCGGTTCAATCGATCTTGATGATGTTGATGGAGACGGTGTTGCCGATTCTCCCGGTTATGCCGATGATCCTTATTTCCTTAATCCTGACACCCCTATGCCAGCCTGGCCTGATCCGACAAGCAGTTGTTACAACTGTCCAAAAAAAATAGACGATCTGTGGCATGCTTCCGTAGATGGTCGTGGCCGGTTCTTTCATGCTGATAATCCTGATTCTTTAGTTTCTTCATTGAAAGAATTGTTTAAAGATATCAGTTCCAGAACAGCTTCCGGTGCTTCGGTGTCGGTGAATGGTGATGAGTTAAGCACAGGCCTGGTATTGTATCAGTCAAGTTATGTTGTCGGCACTTGGACAGGGAATGTAACCGCATATCCTATTGATCCAGTTTCCGGGGAAGTTAAAAAAGAGGAAGATGATATTCTTTGGAATGCAAGGAACAAATTACAGGATCAGGACTGGAACATCGGTCGCCGGATTATTGCTTCTGATCTGAATGGTTCTGGAATTATTTTTCGTTACGCCGACTTATCAACTATTCAGCAAGATTGTCTGGAGAATAATTCTAATGTTGTGGATTACCTGCGAGGTAAAGAGGTAACCGGTTTCAGAAGCAGGTCTAAGAAACTTGGCGATATAGTTCATTCGGCTCCTCTTCTGGTTAACTCTACTATTTATACTGGTGGTAATGACGGCATGCTACATGCTTTTAATGCTGACACAGGAGAAGAACGTTTCGCCTATGTTCCTCTTCATGTTTTTACTTATCTGTATGACCTGACCAAAACAGATTACAGTCACCGTTTTTTTGTTGATGCCACTCCTTATGCTAAAGAGTTGGTGTTCTTTGCCGGTGATTTTACTGATGATGGCCGGGATAATGATAATGACGGCGCTATTGATGAGTCTGATGAAAATTACTCGGATTACATTGATAATGATGGGGATGGTTCTACGGATGAAAAGTATGAGAAAAAAACAATGACTTTGCTGGTTGCGGCCTTGAAAAAGGGGGGACGGGGAATTTTTGCTCTTGATATAACTTCAGCAGATACAATTAGTTCCGCAACCACGGAAGCAAGTTTAGTCAGTATGTTGAAATGGGAATATCCGTCGGCTCCTGTCGGTATGACTTTTGAGTATGCTGGTGACCAGACTGCTGATGGAGTTGATAATGACGGTGACAGTGTAACTGATGAGGCTGATGAAGATTACAGCGACGGTTATGATAATGACGGAGACGGTGATATTGATGAACAGGATGAAAAATGGTTGGATTTTGGTGATGATGATATGGGGTATACATTCAGTGATCCTTTTATAGTTCGGTCATATAAGTCTTATAATGAAGGCTCTGAAACTGATCATCCCTGGGTAGTAATTTTCGGTAATGGATATGACAGTAAAAATGGTCATGCTGTCTTGTATATCGTTGATGCACTATCTGGTGCATTAGTCAGAAAAATTGATACTGGAAACGGCCCCAATAACGGCTTATCAACCCCCACAATCATTGATGTGGATAATGATGATCGGGCTGATTATGTTTATGCGGGCGATCTACTCGGTAATATGTGGAAATTCGATATAACTGCCCATAACCCAGATAACTGGGGCGTTGCCTATGGTGCAGATAACTATAACCCAACAACATCTATTAAAAGGATTGACTATAATGATACGGATGGAGGTTCTCCGGCAAGTCACGATGAACCGCAACCTCTTTTTGCAGCAACAGGTCAGCCTATTACCTCAGCACCTGACGTTATGTATCACTGTAAAAAAGATGGATTCATGGTTATTTTCGGCACCGGAAAATTTCTTGGCGAGGATGACCGTACTGATACAAGTCAGCAAACTATTTTCGGTATCTGGGATTTTTCCAGCATGATAGAAGCAAATTCAGATCATAGGGATAATGATCATGATGGCCTCGTTGATGAAGGCTCTGATCTCATTGATAACGATAGTGACGGCAATGTGGATGAGGCAGATGAAGGAGAAACAAGGCTTGACCCTGCCGCTTATCTTGGCAACTGGAGCCGATCCTCAAACATTGTTGATAATATCAGCGGCGTTACATTACTGGAGCAGACGGAAATTGACTGGCGTTACCTTTATGGCTCATACTTGCGAACCTTGAGTGATAAAACGGCAAATTGGTATTTGGATCAGGCCTGTTCCGATGGTATAGATAATGATGGTGATGGTTTTATAGATAGTGATGATGATGACAATGATGGTCATGGTCTTGCGGAAAAGTGTATTACTACTAATCCTGTTTCACCTTCATCATATAGTAGTGATGGCAACGATAATGATAATGACGGCCAAATAGATGAAACTGGAGAAAATATCGGTCATGTCGGCTGGTTTTTTGATCTGCCCTACATGACGGATGCCAGTTCTGATGGAATTGATAATGATAGCGATAGTAGTATCGATGAAGCAGGTGAGGAAAAACTGGGCGGTGAGCGGGTTATTAAGGATGTTCTTATCCGAGACGGCAAAGCTATCGTTATTTCTTTTATCCCAGAATCATCACCATGCACTGGCGGCGGTTATTCTATTATTCATGAAATGGATGCCTGTGACGGTAGCAGGTTAAGTAGTTCTGTGTTTGATATAAATCATGATGGTGTGATAGATGATGGTGATCTTATTGAAATAGTCGATGAGAATGGTCATCATATTTCTGTATCGCCAACAGGTAAGATGTTTGATGGTATATTGCATACTCCCGTTATCGTAGGTGATCCTGATAAAACACGGAATAGGGAAATGAAGATTTTTAGTAGTTCTGCAGGAACAACCGAGGTAGTATGGGAGAAAAAGGAACAGACCGGCTTTTTTTACTGGCGTGAACATTAAGAAATATGTGTAATCGTTCACCAGCACCTCATCTTTGTCCATTTGAGCCTGCTTGAATAGCACCAGTATTCTGCGCAGGCACAAATGAACAAATCTAAGGCACTGGTAAACGATTAGAGACTTAAATATTGCAAAGATTTATTCCCTGGTGAAGGTTACAAATATGTAATGCGTTAGGGAGTGCAATAAAAGAGGTGTAAAATATGTTCAAACAAAAAAAAATAAATTGGCTGTTATTTAGTGTAATGGCTTGGTGTAGTTTTGGCAATTTATTCTGCAGTAATGGTATTGACGTAAGTAGAGCTATCGCCGGTGAACTCCAACCGTTATATCCTGGGTATCCTGAAGTATTTGATGTCTCTGGTGTAATTGATTTTATCACTGATGAAGGCATAGTGCTTAATGATTCTTTGTATCCTTTTTCTCCTTCCATAAAATTTCACAATTCTCATGGTGTGATTAGTAAGGAAAATTTTAATATTGGAGTAAGAATTGGCATAATAATGGATGACAACCATACCATTAAATCTGTCTGGCTTATAAAAAAAGGAGAGAAACAAAAGAAACAAGGAATGATAAAGCAGAAAGAGCCATCATCAACTCCAATACATCTTGAAGATGGTGTATGGAAAAATTGACGAATCATTTTGTACTGCACACTTATTACCACCGGTGAGAAATAGACCCGTCTCGACGGCTTATTACTAAACCACCGGCAGTTGGAATGGTTTAATAAAAGTGGACACTAAAAGTGTGCAGAATTATGATCTGCATGTGGAGGTGTTCAAATGGAAAAAGAGAAGAAAAAATATTACACGAAAGAATTCAAGGAAAAAGCTGTCAAGCTCGTCGTTGAGCAGGGTTATCGAGTATCAGAGGCGGCAAATAGTTTGGGCGTGAGTGATAGCGCCATTCGCAAATGGAAATCCCA
>JANTFJ010000068.1 GCA_024763495.1 Desulfobulbaceae bacterium
ACCTCCGGCTAAAAACATGCCGGAATGACGAGCGAGTTTTATTGGTGATGTTATATGACTTCAAATACTTATCTCAAGTCAGAAAGTTGAGTTAAAACCTAAGGGCTCACTCAAAAATAACTTCGCATTCTAAGGCACAATGTCCACATTACACCTTATCTCTACTAATTTATTTTTGAGTGAACCCTAAATATCAATGATCACAAGATGAAAATTTCAACAGAACAATTAAATATAGCCCGGGAATTAATCACGGCGGCATTGCAGCTTCATCAAGAAGGCAAATTAGAACGGGCAGAAAAATTATATTGCCGAACCCTGGAAGCTATCCCGGAATTTACCCTGGCCCACTTTAACCTGGCCCGGATTTATTTTGACCGGGAAGAATTTTCCAGGGCGGTACATCACTATAATAAAGCTGCCAGGCAGCAGCCTGACGATATAGATATTATATTTAATCTTGGCCTCAGCCTGAAAAAGGCCGGAAACCTGGAAGAGGCGGCGGCAACTTATTGCCGGGGACTTGAACTTTGCCCGGACGACCCGGAACTGCACTACAATCTTGCCCTGACCCAGCAGGCTCGCCACAAATATAATGAAGCCATCAAAGGGTACCGGCAGACCATTGCTCTTGATCCTGATTACGCCCCGGCCCATAACAATCTCGGTTTTCTGTTACACCGTCAGGGCCGTCTGGACGAGGCAGCCAGGGTCTATAAAAAATTAATCGAAATCGGCCATAATATTACATCGGCCCGCCATATGCTGGCAGCCCTGGAGGGAAAAACCACATCGAGTGCGCCGCTGGAATATGTCCAGGAAGTCTTTGACAACTATTCTGCCAACTATGACAACAACCTGATAAATGACTTAGGCTATAACACTCCTGCCCTGTTACGCGGCCTGCTGCTCGAGACTGTCGCCCCCCGGCCGGACTTCAGCAACTGCCTTGATCTGGGCTGCGGTACCGGACTTTCCGGCGCGGCCTTTGCCGACCTGAGCCGCCGGATAACCGGAATTGACATCTCAAACGGCATGCTGGAATCGGCAGCGAAAAAAAATATCTACCAGGCATTGCATCAAAGTGAAATCGTCGAATTTCTAGAAACCTGCGATAAACAATTCGATCTCATCCTGGCCACGGATGTCTTTGTTTACCTTGGCGATCTCTCTCCGGTTTTTCAGGCCGTAAAAAAAGCAGCCCGGCCCTCAGCCTTTTTCCTGTTTTCCACAGAAAAAACCGAAAAAGACTATAAACTCCAGCCAACTGGACGCTACGCTCACAGTATTGCCTATATTGAATCCCTGAGCCGTCAATATGGATTTATGATTATTAAATGGCAGGAAACAAAAATAAGAAAAGAAAAGGGGGAATGGATAAGGGGTAACCTGTTTTTACTCCGGCAACAAGAGTCACTCGTTGATATTGCCGATAGCGCTCAATAATAGATACCCGCACGGCGACACCCCCATAACTGGAAGGAGTTCAGGAATGCCGCCATGCACGTGCTCTACGCCCTGCGATAATCCATCGGTAAGCAGGGTTGAAGCGCCTGCCGGGTGGTGGGTAATGGAGAGCTTACATATTGCCGAATGATCGGCGAACAGCCATGGCCAGCTGCTCCATATTAAGTGGCTTCCGGATAAATTCCGCAACCCCCAGAGCCAGGGCTTTTTCCCTGGTAAACTCGGCGCTGTAACCGCTGTTTAAAATTATCGGCATCCCCGGTCGCAGAGTAATAATTTTTTTGATAAGCTCCTCTCCGGTCAGATCCGGCATTGCCTGATCGGTAATCACCAAATCAAAATAGTCCGGTTCATTTTCAAAAAACGCCAGAGCGTCAACGCTGTTGGCATATACGGTCACCTGGTAGCCTAATTTTTCCAGCATGATTTTTTCGAGAATGATGATGGTTTCATCATCATCAACCACGAGAATTTTTTCCCTGCCTCCAAGCAATGCAGTCTCTTTACTGTTCTTATCTAGGGTCATTTATCCTCTACCTGAATAACTGCTAAAAAGACAAGCTTTTGTTTTCAGCCAGCATCAGGCTGAAGTCACCAGTAGGTACGGGAGGGCTGAAATAATAGCCCTGCATCTCGTCACATCCCTGTTCCCTTAAAAAATCAAGCTGTTTCCCGGTTTCAACTCCTTCGGCGACTACTTCAAGCCCCAGGCTCTTGGCCATTGAAATAATAGCTGAGGTAATAGCGACATTTTCATCATCAGAGGGAATATTATCGACAAATGACTTATCAATTTTCAAGGTATTTATCGGAAACTGTTTCAGGTAATAAAGGGAAGAATAGCCGGTCCCGAAATCATCCATAGCCAGGAAAAGCCCCTTGTCTGCCATTTTTGACATCAAATCAATGGCATTCTCCTCATTGGCCATAACCACGCCCTCGGTAATTTCCAACTCCAGCCCCTGGGGCGTCAGACCGGTTTCTTCAAGAATTTCGTCAATCATTTCAAGGAGATTTTCTTCCTGAAACTGGCGGGGAGACAAATTAACCGCTACCCGCAGATCATATCCTTCATCCCGCCATTTTTTAGTCTGTAATGCGGCGGCCCGCAGAACCCATTTGCCTAAGGGAATGATTAATCCTGTTTTTTCGGCCAGAGGAATAAATTCCGCCGGTGAAACTATCCCATCCTCAGATTGCCAGCGCACCAGGGCTTCCATGGAGACGATCCTGCCACTCTGCAGATCAACCTTTGGTTGATAAAAAACCCTTAACTCTTCCTGTTCAATGGCCCGGCGAAGATTAGCCTCAAGGCTCAGGCGGCGGGCCACCTCCTTATCCATGGCCGAGGTAAAAATCTGGTAAGAATTACCGCCGCTTTCCTTGGCTCGAAACATGGCCATGTCGCCATTCTTCAACAGGGTCTCGGCATCTTTACCGTCATTAGGGAAAAAAGTAATGCCGATACTGACCGTCAGAAAAAAATCATGGGTTTTAAAATGAAAAGGCTGAGCCATTGTTTCATTAATCCGACCGGCAGTTTTGACCGCGTTTTCTTCATTGCCCACATCTTCCAGCAAAATACCAAACTCATCGCCGCCAAGCCTGGAAACAACACCACTTTCACCTATACAGAAAAGCAGGCGCTGAGAAATTTCCTGGAGCAGGCTGTCGCCGGTCGTATGACCCATACTGTCGTTGATATGTTTAAAATTATCCAGATCAAGAAATAAAATAGCCAGCATTTCGCCATGGCGCAGTGAATACGTTAAGGAATCCTGCAGGCGGTATTGGAAAAAAGTACGATTGGGCAGAGAAGTCAGAGCATCATGGCGGGCCTGGTATTTTAATTCATCTTCCTGTCGTTTTATAGTGGTCATGTCATGAAACACGCCGACATAGTTACTCACCTTGCCCCACAGATCACGAAACGAGCTGATCGCCAGCCATTGCGGATAAATCTCGCCGTTTTTCCGCCGATTCCAAATCTCGCCGCTCCACCTGCCTGTTTCGTTGATTGATTTCCACATTTTTCGGTAAAACTCATCTCCGTGCCGGTTGGATTTTAAAAAATTAGTTTTCTGGCCAATCAACTCAGCAGCGGAATAACCGGAAATCAAAGTAACCGCCGGATTAACCATCTGGATGACCGTATCAGAATCACTAACCACAATACCATCCAGGCTTGACTCAAAAATTCGGGCCGACATGGCCAGCTGGTTTTTTAAAAGAAGATGGGTTTTTACCCGAGCTTTGACCTCCAGGGCGTGAAAAGGTTTAGTAACATAATCTACTCCGCCAAGCTCAAACCCTTTGGCAACGTGGTTTTTGTCAGTCATGGCAGTTATAAAAATTACCGGAATGTCACGGGTGGCATGATCAATTTTTAAACGGCGGCAGACTTCAAAACCATCCATCTCAGGCATCATGATATCGAGCAGAATTAAATCAGGCTGGTTCTTGTTAACAAATTCCAGGGCTTTTATCCCGTTCATCGCAATACCAAGCCGGTATTCATTTTTGAGAACATCTGACAATAAATCAATATTTGTCAGGGTGTCATCAACTATCAGTATCAGCGGTTTGATATCGTTCATAAGTTCAAAAATAAAAGTAACTGTTTACAGGGCACCGCATATTTCCGCGTCCAGCCCGGCTTACGCATGACATATACGCGGCACTTACCCTGTGAGCAGTTACTCTAAATGTTCAGATACGCCCCAGAATGTGAAGTTGTTTTTGAGTGAGCCCTTAGTGCGCCCTGAAAAAAAACAACACTAATCAAATTGTCTGTAAAAAAAAAAAAAATGTCAAGTTTATTGCGCCGGCCTGAATGTTTCCAGATGATTTTCAGCTCTCAAATATTAAGTTTTTCCCTGATCGCCCTAAGTTTTCTGCCCGCTTCATCATACTGGTAAACAGAAATCATCTTCCCCAGATCATCAATTTCCCAGCCCTCGGCATATTTTTTTACCATGGCGAAAGAATCACTGATATTTTCCAGCAAAGCCTGGTCAAGCGCTTCAGCCAGGTCATTTACAGCCTGGGCCAGATTATCAAGATCAATAATCTTTAGTTCTTTACCGCCTGGAGATCTATCGTTTTCAGCTGCATTGCCTATTGATTCCAGAACCTCATCCAAAGCAAGTTGAAGCGTGCTGATCCGGGCATAATCGGGGATTAAACCTTTTTTACAGGCCGCGTCAATATCGCCGGCAAGCTCCTGGAGCTTTGCCGCGCCAATTGAACCGGAACTGCCCTTTATCTTATGAACAAGTTTCTGCATGCCTTCCAAATCATGCCTGTTCCAGGCCTCCAGAAGTTTATTACCGAAATCAGCAAAATCTTCTAAAAATGACCCCAGAACATGCCTGAACATGCTCTGGCTGATTCCCAACCGGTCAAGAGCTTCCTTGGTATCAATACCATGCAGACTCAATATGTCATCCGGAAGAGGCTCAGGGGACGAGGTAAACGTTACCAGACTGTCCTTTTCCTTGACACCGTTAACCATCAGCAAAATTACCCGCAACAATTTATTCTGGCTGATGGGCTTACTGATATAATCGTTCATCCCGGCCCGCAGACATTTTTCTTTGTCCTGAGGCATGGCATTAGCGGTCATAGCGACAATGGGAAGTCCAGTAAAGGATGGATTGCCACGTATAATTTTCGTGGCCTCACAGCCATCCATTTCAGGCATCTGCACATCCATTAAAACTACTCCATAGGAATATTTGTTAACGGCCTCAACCGCCTGTTGCCCATTTTCAACAATATCAACCAGTACTCCGAACTTTTCCAGAATTGTCCGGACAACCAGCTGGTTGGTTTTATTGTCCTCGGCAACCAGAACCTTTAATCCCGACAATCTTGCTGAACTAGAGAAAAATTTAGAGGAGTCGTCAACACTGATCCTCAGTCGATTTTCTGCCAAAATAGTTTTGAATGCGGAAAAAAGGTCACGCCGAAAAATCGGCTTAACCAGAAACATAGCTATGTCTGCCGTATCAAAACTGGAAATCGCCTGAGTTTTCCCAAAGGCAGACATCATAATTATCGGCATTTCATCTATCCCGAGGGAACGAATACGACCGGCAAGAGACAATCCGTCCAGTCCGTCCAGCTCAACATCCAGCAGCAGCAGTTCAATTTCCTGCTCAGTCCCCTTGTTTCGCTTGATTATTTCCAGGGCCTGCCGCCCGGACTTTGCAGTTAATACCTGACAATTAAATGATAAGAGTATTTTTTTAATCACATCCAGACAAAAAGGATTATCATCCACCAGCAAAACTCGTAACCTGCTGATCTCGGGCAGAAATGTGTCATTCCGCCGGCCATTGCGTTGAGTTAATGTAATGGTAAAATAAAAAATACTTCCCTGGCCAGGCTCACTTTCAAGCCATATTTCCCCCCCCATCATCTCTACCAGCCGACTGGCAATGGTCAAGCCCAGGCCGGTTCCTCCATATTTCCTGGTAGTTGAGCTGTCTCCCTGCTGGAATGGCTCAAACAGATGCAGCTGCCGTTTATGATTTATACCGCTCCCGGTATCCTTGACAAAAAATTCAAGATTAACCAGGTGATCATTTTCCTGTTTAGAAGAAATACCGATAATAACAGAACCTTTGCTGGTAAATTTAAAGGCATTGCTGATCAGGTTAGTTAAAATCTGCTGAAGACGATGGGCATCACCAACCATTAACGATGGAATGTTATTATCAATATCAAACAACAGCTCAATATGTTTTGCCTGGGCCTTACTGATAAAAATTTCGACCAATCTATCCAGCACATCAAAAAGATAGAAGGGCTGTTTTTCCATGGTCATCTTGCCGGATTCTATTTTAGAGCAATCCAGAATGTCATCAATAATGCGCAATAACGAATGAGCCGAAGCGTTAATTATTTCCAGATAACGACTGATATTGGCTGGCAGATTATCAGCGGCAAGAGCCAGGTCGCCGGCAGCAATAACTCCATTCATCGGGGTTCTAATCTCATGACTCATATTGGCCAGAAAATCACTTTTTGCCTGAGAAGCCGAATCAGCCTCCTCTTTGGCCCGCTGAAGATCAAGATTGATTTTCTGCAGCTCGGCAGTCCGCTGTTCTACCCGTTCTTCCAGACTTTCATTGGCTTCCCGCAGGGCCTTTTCTCTTAACCCTATTTCCTTCAACATTTCGTTAAAGGCATCAGTAAGAATGCCCAACTCATCACTGCCGTGCTTTACAGCCCGAACTGAATAATCTTTTTTTTCCGTAATCTTTTTTGCGGTTTCCACCAGGCCGAGAATAGGCTGGGTAATCATTTTCTGGAGAACAGAGGAAACAAGAAATGAGACTAAAGAGGCCAGGGTAAAAATCGCGAAAACAATGCCGACAAAGGTTTTAATCCTAACTTTAATCTCTTCCAAATCAGATCGGATTATAATCCTGCCAATGGGTTCTTTTTTAAAAATAATATTTTTAGTCAGGCAGAGGCGATTATCTTCAAAAACGCAATGTTCAGGCCCTGTTGCCTCGTCGCTGAAGCCCTGGCCTTCAGCACCGGGGCGTTTATAGCTGGCAAACAGCTGACCGTTTTTAAAAACCTCGACACCGATAATATTTTTTTTCACCCGCAGGGCTTCCAGAGCTCCCGAAGCCGAGGCAGGATCGTCGAATATAAGGGCTGAGGCACAGCTGTAACCAATAATTTCGCCTAATTGAGCAATATCTTTTTTCATTTCCCGCTTGAAACGGAAGACATCATAAGCGGAGATACCGATACTGGCCAACAGTAGACCAACACTGGCGGTCAGCATGATAATCAAGGTTAATTTACTTTTAATGGTATAATGACGAAAAGTGGAAAAATTCATTTATTGTCCGGCAAACAAAAGATTTTTTTGAAGAATTCCAAAGTTTTCACCTGACATCATAGCAGAAATGAAGAGAATGATCATTTACTATTCAACAAGGCAATCAGGGGGCTATCAGAGAATGCCGTTTCTGCAAAGTCCAGTAACCCGCTTACCTGTCAAACTCTGTTTAAGAGGACTGGCTCCTGAAGGGACAATCGAAATAAAACGCAGAGGGACAAACAAACTATATAACTACTCACACCTTAAAACTCATAACCGTGAAAAACACCGTACTGTAACTGGTTACAGGGTGCCGGAGATTTTCATTGGTAAGCGGAGCAAAGCGCAGACTCCGGTCAGACCGGTGCCCGGTGAGCAGTGACCAAACTATATAATAAGCCGAACCCCTCCTAACTCTTCTATTCGATAGGGGAAATGGTCGCCGGGGGAACCGATGAACATAAAATTAACCGGAATTTTCCACTTTTTCTCCAAATCACGAATAAGTTCCGGGCCGAATTTACCTTTGAGTTCAACCAGGTCTATGTTTATTTCCGGATATTCCCGGTCAAGAAATTCGATATCCTTTTGTAATTTGGTACTGGACTCTTCGTCTATTTCCGGCTGAACAGTGACTATCTTGATTCTCTTGGTGTGTTCATTATTTTTGATATACAGGAGGACTTTGTTAAGATTAGGTAAATTATCCCCCCTGGTAAAAAAAACAAATTCCTGGTCGTTAATCCGATCAATAACAGCAACAATGCCATTGTTGAGCCTGGTTACCAGCTTCAGGACAGGAACAAACAGGTACTCTATAAAATTAAGGAGCATGTCAAGCAAGGCGGTACGCTTAAGCATGATAATAACAAAAAGAATGGCCGGGATAAAATATTCCAGAAAAATTCTCAGGTTGGAAGGCACTGCCCCTTCCGGTTCCTTGATAATATTACCAGTCAAGGCTATGGCCACAAAGACAACCGCGACAAGTACTGAAAACCAGCTGGCCTGTTCCGGGCGCGGCAGCCTCTTTCTTTTAACCTTGAGAAGAATATTACCGATCCCGAAAAGCCCCATGACCGCAAGAAAAGAAATAGTATAAACTCCGGCCAGGGTTTCCACAGCGCCATGGGTAATAAAAAGAATGGAAACCGAAAGAAGAAGAAAAACAATGATAATCCGATAGGAACTGCCGCGCCGATTTTTTTTCAACAGAAAGGCCGGGAGAATTCGATCCAGGGTCATCCGCTCCAGCAGCCCGGTAACACCGACAAAAGAAGTCAAGACAGCGCCGCTCAAAACCAATGCCGCGTCAATCGATATCAGGGTTGCCAGCATATTGCCACCGGTTAGTCGACCAAGATAAGAAAGCAGGTCAGCCTCATGCTGACCGACCTGGGAAATGGGAATAACAGCCAGGGCAAAAAAAGCCATCAGGGGATTAAATATACTGACCGCCACCCACATGTTGCGCAGGGTTTTAGGAAAAACTCCCGTTTTTTGTTCTTCCACAAAATTTGCTGAACTCTCAAATCCGGAAATGCCGAGCATGGCCGCAGAGAATCCCCAGAAAATAGCCTGGAGAATTGAGTCATGTTCCACCGGAACCTGATTATTGGCCAAGAAAACAGCCAGGCCATGACCCAGCAGAAAAGAAATTATGCAACCGGACAATAACAGCAGGGAAACCATGTGAAAAAGAAAAATAACTACCGCGACCACAGCTGACTCGCCAATACCGATAATTGTCAATCCGGCAAAAAAAGTCATGAGACCAATGGTGGCAATAATCACCGGCAGCCCGGAGACAATGACATGGAGATAATGCATGGCCTCGGAAGCGGAGATTACCGCAGTTGCCATATATGACAGCAGAGTAAGAGTAGCGGCCAGGGAGGCCATTCCCTTGCTGGTGGTATTTAACAGGGCATTGTAAGCCCCGCCGTTAAGCGGCAGGGCACCGACGACTTCGCCGTAAATTTTTCGAAAAAGAAATAATACTCCAGCAACAATGAGCAGAGAAATCCAGGCATATTGCCCGGACGCGGTAATGGTAAGAGCCGAGACATAAAGTACCGATGAGGTAATATCGTTACCACAGATAGCGGTAGCCGGAAGTTCAGAGAGCTTTTTTGATTTTCCTTCATCCATAAATGCACCTCAGGAGTCAGCTTACCACATGAGGACATAATTCAAAGTAAAAATTTATCGCTGACAACACAGATGTAAGAAATACGAGTAGTTAACCAATGCCGGCCTTGTCCACGCAAAACATCTGTTCCCGCCTAAATCCTGTCATCCCGGCAGGCTGTCCGACAATAGACATTTTTTTCAAATCAAATGAGCGCGCCATAAACACCACCCTGTACACGCTTCAACCCGGCGATATACCGATGTATTATTGCAGGACGAGAAGCACGTTCATGGCGGCGTCCCTGTATCCCTTACAGTTATGGGGGGTGTCGCCGCCAAGGTGTACTTTATTGAGTGCTGTCCTTTTCACGAAAATTTTTCGTAACTATTCAGGTAGGGGCGAAAAACTGTCCAAACCACCGACCTGTAACTGTTCAGAGGTAAGCGAACGTAGTGAGACTCCGTGTGCTTTAGCTG
>JANTFJ010000069.1 GCA_024763495.1 Desulfobulbaceae bacterium
AAATATATGCATCATGATTGCAGATTCAACTGCCCCGAAGGGGCCTCTTTTTCCAAGCTGAGTCTTGGGAAAAAACTTAGGACGCTTACCCCGTGAGTAGTAACGTTTTTTTATTAGAGAAGACATATCCTGGTATTTAAGCAAATATTTATTTTCTATATAAAAAATACTGGAAATACCGGTTATGTTCAAATGTTTTTTAATCTTTTTTTGTGACAGGAGACAGGTGATGCCGATTTATGAATTTTACTGCCCGGACTGCCATATGATTTTTAATTTTTTATCCAGCCGGGTAAATACCGAAAAAAGGCCGCTTTGTCCAAAATGCGGTAAGGTAAAACTGCAACGACAGGTGTCCATTTTTTCCACCATTGGCCGGGCAGAGGAAAATGATGAAATGATGCCTGATGTTGATGAAACAAAAATGGAAAATGCCCTGATGGACATGGCAGGTGAAATGGAAAATATCAATGAAGATGATCCTCGCCGGATGGCGAATTTTATGCGAAATTTTTCCCGGAAAACCGGGCTTAACCTGGGAGACGGCATGGAGGAGGCCCTGGCCCGAATGGAGTCCGGCGAAGATCCGGCTAAGATTGAGGAGGAGATGGGGGATCTGCTGGAAGGTGAAGATCCCTTTGGGATGATGAAGAAAAAAACAGGAGGCAAAAGCGCCGGGCAACCGGAGCCGGAGAGAGATGAGACTCTTTATGAGCTTTAAAAAGGGAGCAGTGCCTGGCTGGAAAATCCGGCCGCGAGCCAACCCAGAGCCTCGGCAATTTCGCAGCTTGCCCCCAGGACATCGCCGGTAACCCCTCCCAGCAGTTTATGAGCCTGATAGCGCAGAACCAGGGCCGGCAGTTGGCAGCATAACAGGATAATCAATATGGGGGAGCCCGTCACAACCGCGGGCAATAAAAATAAAGAAGCAAGCAGTACCTGTTTAATGGTAATTTGACCGACAAAAACATGGCCGGTGCCGATCAGGCGGGGATAGTGACTTTTCCAGGCCAGGGTCAACATGGCCCAGCGGGCCGCTGCCGGGACAACGGCCAGCAGCACAAGCGTTTTAAGGATTGCCGGGCTGCTCTGCGCCGGGGATAGCAGGCTGGAAAGTGCCGCTCCTTTCAGGCCCAGGGTGAGAATCAGACCTGCCGCCCCAAAGGCGCCGGTAGCGGAATCCTTCATGATGGCCAGTCGTTTTTCCGGGGTTGAGCCGCCACCGAGACCGTCAAAGAGATCAGCCACCCCGTCAAGATGGAGTCCCCTGGTTAAAAAGGCCTCCATGATAACCAGCAGCACCGCGGCGGGCAGCGGGTTAATTCCCACCCGGAAAAAGAACCAGGCGGCAGCAGCCATAGCCAGGCCGATAACCCAGCCCGCCAAAGGAAAAAAGACAGCGCCGCGAACAAGCTGTCCGGCGCTGACCTTATCCGGCCCCACCGGCAGCATGGTTAAAAAAGACAAGGCTGTCCGTAGAGAATGGAGCATGTTTAACAACTGACTCCTGCCTCGCTGAAAGTGGCCATTTCGGTCAGGATTTTTACTCCGGCTTCAATGATATTCATGGCCAGGGCCGCGCCGGTTCCCTCGCCGAGCCGCAGGTCAAGATGAAGCAGGGGCTGGCGGTCGATTGCCGCGAAAAACAGTTTATGGCCCTGCTCGGCCGACATGTGACTGAAAAAACAGTAATCAAGGATCAGGGGATTCATCTTCATTGCCGCCAGGGCCCCGGCACTGGAGATAAACCCATCCACGACCACCGGAATCCGTTGGCGGGCTGCCTCGATAATCATGCCGCAGATAGCGGCAATTTCCAGGCCGCCCAATGCTGCCAGAACATCGAGCGCTGAGGTCAGCCGTGTTTTGTTCACCTTCAGGGCGTTAGCAACAACCGCGATTTTATGTTCCAGGGTTTTGTCGTCTATTCCTGTGCCCCGGCCCGTGACTTCTGCCGGATCAAGACCGAGCAGAGCTGAAAATAAAGCAGCGGAAGGAGTTGTGTTGGCAATGCCCATATCACCTGTTCCCAGGATATCCGCTCCATCGCTGATTGCCTCTGCCGCCATCTCCATGCCGACACTGATTGCGGACAGCGCTTCGTCACGGCTCATGGCCGGGCCTGTCATTATATTGTCGGTGCCTGCTTTTATCTTGCGCGAATAAAGCCCTTCCAGTTCCAGTTCAGCCGCAACTCCCACATCAATTACTCTAACCTCGGCCCCGACATGGCGCCCCAGGACATTTACCCCGGCCCCGCCGGCCATAAAGTTAACTACCATCTGCCGGGTTACTTCCCGGGGAACCGTGCTGACACCTTCAGCCGCTACCCCGTGATCGGCGGCAAAGGTTAAAATAATCTTCTTCTTTATCGCCGGGCTCAGGCTTTTCCTGATCCCGCACAGGCGGCGGGCCGTTTCTTCCAGGCGGCCCAGGCTGCCCGGCGGCTTGGTCAGATTATCCAGCCGTTCGCGGGCCATGGTCATGGCTTTTTTATCAAGCGGTTTTATTGCGGCGCAAATTTTTTTTAATTGTTTTTCGGTCAATTTTGTTCACTCTGTTAGGTGTGAAAGTGACTGGTCACTATTCGTTTCTGTTTTACCTGGGGTTGTATTTCTCAACACCTTACCCCTGAAAATAATTTATGTCCACTGTCAGGTAACGCTTCGCGCAACCAGACCTGCGCAGGTTCAAAGCATGGGAATTTTCATTTTTGCCAGGATTAACATGATCATCAGGATAAATAAAAATCTTGAAAATCTTGTTTATCCTGTCACAAAAAGTCCACCCAAAGGGCGATAGGTTCATCGCCATGCGTGGCGCATGACACCAGTGTAGGTCATGGTGGCGGCGAAGCCGGTTCCATGACAGTCAGGAAACGCTTCGCGTAACCAGACTGCGCAGGTTCAAAGCATGGGAATTTTCATTTTTGCCAGGATTAACATGATCATCAGGATAAATAAAAATCTTGTAAATTTTGTTTATCCTGTCACAAAAAGTCCACCCAAAGGGCGATAGGTTCATCGCCATGCGTGGTGTATGACACCAGTGTAGGTCATGGTGGCGGCGAAGCCGGTTCCATGACAATAATGCAGGGAAAAATTTGATCCGGCCATGCCGGTTTAGCTGGTAAACAGATTTCAGTTATGCTAAAATAATATGTTTTCATCTCAATGCCGGCAAAATTAAAAATCAACCTATCCTGAAAATAACATCATGAAACAACTCCTGTCTTTTATTCTTGTCCTTTTCCTGTCCGGCGGCCTGGCGGTCAATTCCCTTTCAGCGGCAGAGCCCTATCCTGAAAATAACGATTTATCCATGTACTTTACAGAGGATGAACTGGTGGTGGAGAGTAGTGCCAGGGCACCAAGGCTGATAAGCCGGACAGCGGAAAACATTACTGTAATCACCGCGGAAGAAATAGAAAAGATGAAGCTCCACAGTGTGGACGAGATTCTTGCCAGGGTTTCCGGCCTTTTCGTTGACTATAACGGCCAGGATTTTATGAACCTGGCGGTAACACTTATTCATGGCTCGGACTATGAACATGTCCTGGTGCTGCTGGACGGCATTCGCCTCAACAAGGCTTCCGCCGAAATTGCCTATTGCAACATAGTGCCGGTGCAGATCATTAAACGGATAGAGGTAATCAAGGGCGCGGCCTCCTCGGCCTGGGGATCAGCCCTGGGCGGGGTGATTAATATTATCACCAAAGACCCCGGTGTGACGGCCAGGCCCGTGGCCGACCTCACTACCTCCCTGGGCGAATATGGCAGCCAGGATTTCCGGGGCGATGTCAGCGGCAGGATCAGTGATGTTGCCGGCTATTACCTGGCTGCCGGCTATCAGTCATCGGACGGTATTCTCGATGGCCGTTTTTTCGACAACAAGAACGTCTACGGCAAATTTAACTTCCAGCTTCCCCGGCGCTCGAATCTTTCCTTTTCCTATGGTCTCAGCGCCCCGGAATACAAGTCAAATTATATGGAAAGCTGGGATATGCAGACGGTAATCAATGATCGTAACCAGTGGTTCACCGCTGAGTTGAGCATGCCGCTGGCCGAGGGATTAAATCTCTATCTGGGCGGCCACCGGCTGGACAACGATTTACGGGTCAAGTCAGGGGCCATCTCTTCCCCGCTGGTATACTGGGATCCTGAATACCGGGAGGACAACTTCGGGGGCAGCGGTCGGCTGACCTGGAGCCGGGGACGCCACAATGCCGTGCTGGGGGCGGAAATTGAGCGCTACGAGGAAAAAGACCGGGAAAAGACCAGCGACTACCAGGCTCAATGCCGTTACGAGGAGGACTGGGCTTTCTATGCTAATGACTCGTTCCACCTGGGGAGGTTCTCTCCATCCCTGGGACTGCGTTACGACCATCTCTCCCTGGATAACAGCCAGCTCAGTCCCAGCCTGGGCTTTACCTGGCAGCAGGACGGGAATACCATTTTCCGCGCCCTGGTTGCCAGGGGCTTCCGCAAACCGCCCATTGCCCTGAAAAGCGGCGATCCCTATATCTATGGAAATTTGAGCCCTGATATCGAAGCAGAAGAGTTGTGGTCCTGGCAGGTCGGGATGGAGACTTCCGCCCTGCAATTCTGCCGCCTCAAGACTACCCTCTTTCTGCACCAGACTGACGACGTCTGGCGCTATAACGAGGTTAAGGGGTATTTTGATAATTCAGGAAAGGGTGAAGAACGGCGCGGCCTGGAGCTGGAAATTGAGACCATGCCTTTTTATAATTTTTCCCTGCAGGCCAATGGTACCTATCTCTATTTTGACAGGGAGGGGATGACCAATGACGACATGTACACGGCAAACCTTATTTTAATCTATGACAGGGTGGATTTTTTCCGGGCCGAGCTGAGCGGCCATTATGTCTGGTGGGGAGATATCAGCTCTCCCGCCTCCTGGAACGGCAGGTGTGATAATTTTCTCTGGAACTTGACTTTGAGTAAAAAAATCACCTATAATACCTTTAATATGGATCTTTTCCTGGTGGCCCGCAATCTTTTTAACGGTGCGCAATATGATGACGAGCTGACTAAGAATGCCGGACGCTGGGTTGAGGCAGGTATAAAATTTTACTTTTAGGGAGGCAGTACCATGAAAGAGAAAAAACTTGTTATCCTGAAACCCGGCCTCAAACCGCAGGAGGTGGCTGCCATGGCATCTTGCTGCAAAAGCGGGCCGACGCCGGTACGAACCTATCTTCCTTCCCTGACCGGCCCTGCCGGGCAGGCTGCCCGCTAAAGAGGCTGACGGGGGGGTATTTCCCCCGTCATTTTTCCTCTTTCCATGCCCTTTTCCTCTTATCTCAAAGTCTATGACTGCCCGGATCGACCGGGATATTGCCTGCTTTTTTCTACCAGGAACGCGGCCACGGCCCTGCTTGACCGGGCAACATACCATGACCTGCTTAACGGCGGAGACCATGCTGAAATCATTGCGGAGTTAAGCGGCCAGGGGATGTTTGTCGCTGATCCCGGCAGGGAAAGAAAGGAAGTTTCAGCCTATCTCGAGGAACTCAACCGGGTCAACAGCAAGGTCAGTGTCGCCGTAATTCCGGGAATGGCCTGTAATTTCGCCTGCCGCTACTGTTATGAGGGCGGCAACAAGGGTTCCGCCGCCATGTCCGATGGTACGATCAGGCAGCTCATCACCTTTCTGTCCGCCTGGTTTCAACCCGGCCGCAAGATTCTCAACCTGGATTTTTACGGCGGTGAACCCCTGTTGTACACCAGCTGTATCAAGTCTGTTGCCCGCCGTTTAAAGCCCATGATAGAGGATAAGGGAGGGGTTTTCGAATTTAGCCTGGTATCAAACGGCTCCCTGCTGAGGCCAGAAATCATTGAAGAGCTTCTTCCTCTCGGCCTGAATGCCGTCAGGGTCACCATTGACGGGCCGGAGGAAAACCACAATTTTTCCCGGCCGTTAAAGGGAAACAGACCCAGTTTCTCCGTAATTACCAATAATCTTAAGCAGTGTGCCGACCTGATTCATATTGGCCTGAACAGTAATTTTACCAGGAAAAATTATCAGACCTTTCCCCGCCTGCTGGATTTTCTCCTTGAGGCGGATCTCGGACCTGAACGTATCGGCCAGATAAATTTCAGTCCTGTTATCCAGGTCAACAACAGGCCTGATTCAATAATTTTCCAGGGGGGGTGCGGATCAGGCAATGAACCATGGCTGGCAGAGGCGGTTGTTTTCCTGCGGGCCGAGCTTTTAAAACGGGGCTACAGGACCTCCGCCATAAGCCCGTCACCCTGCATGGTTGATTTGAAGGACTGCTTTACGGTTCATTACGATGGAACAATTTGTAAATGTCCGGCCCTTATCGGCCAGGATAAATATGTCTGCGGTGATATCTGGTCGGAAATTATCGATAACCGGCAGTATCACCTGAATCACTGGCAGCAGAACGGGGAGTGCGGGGATTGCGAGTATCTGCCGCTTTGTTTTGGCGGCTGCCGATTCATGGCCCTGCAGCGCCGGGGCCACATGGCAGAAGTGGACTGCCGCAGGGATTTTTTTGACGCCGCTCTGGAAGAACTGATCAGGCAGGATATGATGAGCCGGATGGAATAAGGGTTCATGCCCGGAACGATTTTATCCAGATCAGGTTCCGGAACACAGGTTCCTGTCCGGAGCGGATCAGTCAGGGCCAGGGTTAGAACCGGGGTGGCAGGGAAGGCCATGCCGCCTGGTTCCATAATTCGATCTCTGACCACGGCATCGACCGGAGCATATAGCCTGGTGTCAACTTTTCATGACAGTCCTTAAAAAGATTCAATTTTTTCAATTTCTTTAAATATCCAGCGCCGCTTGCTGAAACCAAATTCAGCGCAGACAACAGCAAGATAAAATCCGCCGATCCAGTAAAGACTCGGACGGTTTTGCTGATATAGATAAATAAGCAGAGCGAGCCAGGAACCAAGAGAAAAGATTAAACCGAGCAGGGCCACGGTGATACCGGCATTAATTCGTTGACGAAGCCGCAGGGCTGAAAGATTGATGGCGGCAAAGATCAGCAGAAAGGTGGAACTGGCAAAAGAAGAAATAATTGTCAGGTCGGTGAGGTTTACAAAGATAATGGTCAGCCCGGTCATAATCAGCAGGCTGACCCAGGGTATATTATTCTGCTTGCGGCGGAAGCCGAAAACAGCAGGCAGAGCGTGTTCCGTGGCCATGACCATTCCCAGGCGGGCCGTGCCAAAGAGGGTGGCATTAATGGCCGATGAGGAGGAAAAAAGAGCGGCCAGGCCGATGAGCATGAATCCTGCCTGGCCCAGAAAGGGTTTGGCTGCCACCGCCAGGGCGTATTCCTTATAGCGGATGATTTGGTCGGGCAGCAGGTTGCCCACCGCGACAATGGAGACCAGGACATAAACAGCAATGGTTATGGCAATTGACCAGATAATTCCCCGATGGAGGTTATGTTCAGGGTCAACCATTTCGTTGGCCGCGTTAGGGATCAGTTCAAAGCCTTCATAGGCGACAAAGATCAGGGCCGCCCCCATGATTACTCCACTATAGCCCTGGTTGAAAATCGGCAGCAGGTGATCAGGCCTGGCGTAAAAGAGACCGACAATGCCGAAAAGAGAAAGGATGAGCATTTTAATGGTGACGATAATCAGCTCACTGCTGCCGCTGGCCTTGACTCCATAGAGATTTATGCCGAGAAAAATAAGCATAATCAGGGTTTCCAGCAAGTGACGCATAGGCACACTGTACTGTCCTCCACCAAGCATCGCGGTTCCATAGACGGCAAAGGTAAAGGCATAGAGAGCCATTGTGCCGATGTAGCCGACCAGCAGGAGCCAGCCGCCCATCCCGGAAATATTGGGATGGCGGAAGGAATGTTCAAGATAGGTAAATGAGCCGCCGTCAGAACGAAACGCAACGCCCAGTCGGGCATAGGAAAAACCGGTGAGCAGGGCCAGGATACCGCTCATGGCAAAGGCTATGGGCGCGGCATGGCCGGCCTGGGTAATGGCCAGGCCGAGCACGGAAAAAATTCCTCCGCCTACCATGCCGCCTACCCCCATGGCAATGACCTCCTTTAAGGTCAGTAGTTCTGGGTCTGGGGACAGGTTCTGTTGTTGGTTGGATTTCATGATAGCGCTCACCAGCTTTTTACGAAGTCGGAGTTTATGCCCTGTTTTTAAGGGTGCTTACCTCTTTGCCCATTTGAGCCTGCTTGATTAGCAGCTTAAGGCATCGGTAAACACATACAGGCTTGAGTGCTGCGAAAATTTGTTCTTCTGGTGAACGGTTACAGCCTATGCTTTTACAGGAGTTTTGAATTTAAGCAGGTGTTCGTATCCTCCACCGCCGACTATCTCGATTGATTCTACACCGGCATCACCTGTAACTACAGTTACCTCCTGGGGATTTTTGATATGATGATCAATATGTTCACAGCTGATGAATACTGTTTTTTCAGCAGGATCATAAGAAATACCATATAAGGTAATCCAACTGGTCTGCTCCTTGTCAAAAACTCCTACCGCCATAACCTCTATTTCCGCCTGTTGATTTTTCAGTTCCCTGGACAGGTTGTCAAAATATGATTCATACTCGGTTTCAGCCAGTTTTTTTCTTTCCATATCATACCTCTCTGTTGTAGTGTTAGTTGCTTGCTCGACAACTTCTTTAAAAAGACAAGAGTAAAAGCGAAACCTTATGGTAACGCAACTTTTAGGGTAGCGCAACTCTTGCTTTTTAATATCGTAACTGCTCACAGGCCACCAGATCCGGAGTCTCGCAAGCTTGCTTACCTGTCCGCCAGCAGTCCAGCTAACGTATAACTGATACGCTGCGACGGCCTGATAGAAAAAATTCCCGACGTCCTGTAGCCGGTTACAATTAGGAGAGGTTAGCGAAGTTATGACGCGTGCTCCGTGAGTAGTTAAGATTATTATTTATGTTATCCTGACGATCATGTTAATCCTGTCAAAAATGAAAATTTCCATACTTTTAAATTAAATAATCATCTGGTAACCTTTTGTTAAGGGGCGTGTTTGTTTTTTTAACCGCACTCGTGTTTGTAGATTTGATGATCTACGGTACCCTGTAACCAGTCAAAATTACAGGGGGAAGCGAAGTTAGGACGCTTATCCCCATGAGTAGTTAAGCGGTGGCAAATTATAGTGCTTTGCGGATGACTTGAAATTTTATTTCACCATAATGGTGGGCACAGCCACCCTGCAAAAACGATTAACCAGGAGGCTGTCCATAAATGGCCCTTTCGAAGTCTGCGCTTATCTGCCCGATCTTCTGCGTTGCTACGAAAAATTAAAATGCTCACACATGCTTGATATGCCGCGCTTTTAATTCTTCTATGCTCCATGATCTCGAATAAAATGACCTGGTTCCGGACAGACACTAGCTATAGTTTGTCAGGTTGGCCGGTCTTTTTTTTGACAATGGATTAATCATGGTTAGCTTAATTATTTAAAAGCAGAGGTAACTGCTCACAGGGCACCGCATGTTTCCGCGATCATAGCAATAGTATGCTGCACCAGTCTGATCACGAAAATCTACGGCACCCTGCAGGTAAGCGACCATAGGGAGACTCCGACCAGTTACAAATACAGAGATTTTCACTCATTAGGCGCTTACGGCCATTGTCTAAACAATTTTTTGTTTTGATTTTTGGTAACTTCTCCATATGTAGTGGTGGCACCCAACCGTAGGTCTGCTGAAATTTGGACAATTTATATCACGTCATTCCGGCATGTAGTTGGCCGGAGGTAAGCGAGGAACGAGACTC
>JANTFJ010000070.1 GCA_024763495.1 Desulfobulbaceae bacterium
TGCCGCCATGTGCCCGTTTCAACGCTCGCGATAATACATCAGGTATATCGCGGCGTTTAAACGGGTGCAGGGTGGTGTTCATGGAGCGCTTACCCTGGACAGCCTACCCATAATTCTTGTTTACCTGCCGAGATTTTTTTTAAATTTTTCAATATCAAACTCACCAAAAATCATGCATCTTTTGATTCGGTAATAATCAGAAAAAAAAGGATTTTGTCCTCGTTTGGTAGTAAAGGCTCCCCGGAAGCCATTGTCCTGCAGCAGGTGAATGACCTGATCATTGGTCTCACCATATGGATAGGCCAGGTATTTTACATCTACCCCGACCTTTTCTTTGATTATACGAGCTGATTCGGTTAATTCATAATTAACAGCAGCCAGGTATTCCGCTGGAGACTCTTCGGCTTTCTTTTTACTCAGGTTACGATGAGACTTTGTGTGACATTGAATATCAAGGCCCTCGGCAGCCATTTGCCTGATCATATCCCAATTCAAAGTTTTACTGCTGCCGACAATCAGATCGGTATAAACAAACAGGGTTGCGGTATAGCCGTATTTTTTTAAAACAGGCCAGGCAATTTCATACACTGGCCGCCATCCGTCATCAAAGGTAATGACAACAGATTTTTCCGGCAGCTGCCCATTAAAATCAAGAAAATCAAAAAAACGATCCAGGGAAATAACCCGGTAGCCATTATCTCGCAGGTAAGCCATCTGCCTCTCAAATTTTTCTTTAGGAATCATCATCCTGCTTGACCCGGTCAGGGAAAGGTTATGATAATTCAAAACCGGCACCTTGCCGTAGCCGGTTAAAGTCAAATTGCCTTTTTGATAGTAATCAAGAGGAATCAAGAGTTCCTGACCGGTTCCGGCGTGATCAACCTCGTTAAATTCAGCTATCAACCAGTCAAGAGAGGAATCTTTAAGATATTTTGCAGCCAGCGAGGGCAGCGTTTCTCCAGGCTTGACTTTTACCGCGACAACATCAGGAAAAGAGTCTACCGGAATAAACATGCCGCTTCGCCCGCAGCCGGTCAAAAGAATCAGTAACAGAAAAATGACATTAGTGATCGGCAGTTCGAAATTACTGCTGCCTTGCCACCCGGAAGGACAGTTCATTTTTTCTTTAATCCTTTTAACCGATAACATTCAACAACAGCAGACTGGCCCAGCAGGGTCATTGGTGCCAGCTGTTCGACCTCAACAAAATCATGACAGAGATTGAATACATTCCGATCAAGAAGAATCTCAGCCTGTCCGGCAGCGTTGTTAAGCCAGAAGGCTTCCTTGATACTCTCGCCGATGGAACTGTATTCAACCTTTGAATGGGCTCCGATATTACCGGAAAGCACAACTCCGGAACTGATCCCGATGCGAACCATGCCCAGGAGGGGATTCTTTTGGGCCAGGCTGGCGGTCAACAGTTGCTGCTGTAACTGATACGCGGCCCGCACCGCCCTTTCAGAATGATCAGTACGGTAAACAGACACCCCGAAAATACCGATAACGGCATCACCGATAATTTTATCAACATAGCCGCCGTGACTGCTGATAACATCACTGGCCAGACGGATATATTCATTCAAGGCATGAATAATATCTTCGGGATTACCGTCACCGGCATATTCATTAAAATTTTTTATTCCGGCAAAAAGGATTGTTGCCTGTTTACGCGTCGCATAGGATGAGGGAGTATTAACCGGTTGGGAAAGAACCCTGGTTAATGATGAATTGTGGGTAAACCGATTTAAGTCTATGGCCTGGGATCCACTTTTTCCCCGGCCATTTTTACCTGAATTTCCAGAATAACCGTCCTGCTGTTTATTATCGAATACAACCTCCTGAGCCGGACTTTGACAGAATCTCTTTCGCCGTCCGGAATCAAAAAAAACAATAAAAACAGCAAACAATAAAGATGTGATAAATATTGTTTTAAACGCCACCCACTTTACCTTGCCTATCTCTCCGACCAGATAAGCAACAGGCAGGCCAAGATGAACAGTACCAATATTCTTTTTGTTGAAGGTAACCTTAGTTGACAAATCAATTATGGAGGCATCAGCTGACTTCTTTAAAAGGGTAATGTTAAGATCCGCCCCGGTTAAATTCGTTGAAAAAACATTTTGAGCCGGTACAAATTCAGTGTCAAGCAGGTCGGGATCAGTATGGGCTTTGACCAGGCCGTGCTGATCGACAATTGCGACATATTCGATATCAGGGCCGTCAGCGCCGGCCCTGATCATATTATTCAAGGTCAAATAGTCATCTGCCAGCAATGGAATCCTGGCAGTGGAGGCATAAAAATTCAGCGACTTATCCGCAGAAGACAGCTGCAGTTTGAAAATCTCATTTTGTTGTTTTTTAACAAGTGAATAAACAACCGCGCTGAAGGCCAGCAGACAACAACCAAAAACAATAAATAAAGATTTTATTTTATCCTTTTTAACATGATCCATGGAGGTCAGCCACATAACTCCAGACACTCTAATTAAATATTTTGGTAACTACTCAGCAAGGTCAAAAATTTACCCTTATCTCTGAACTGTTACTGGACAGTGGTTGTGGTAGATTTTCACCCCTGCCTGAATAGTTACAGTAACTGATTTTATTAATTTTTTACACTTTGCTGAATAGTTATCCATATTTTTATATGTATTATCATAAAAAGTTGACAATATCACAATAAAAAATAAAATAGTGTTTACTTGCGTGTTAGAGTTTTAGCATATACAATAAAAAAATTATATAGATACATTATATTATGACTTGTCGCGGCTCCGGTTTTCAGGCTGCTTTTTTAAAAAAATTGTAACTATAAAAACAGGGCATAAACTTCGACTCCGAATGAAGTACAGCTGAATAGCTACAAAAAATTTACCATTCTTATCCGCTGATCACTCCTGAACTTACGGATAATTGTAATTTTATTATTATTTTGAGGTGGAAAAATTTGCTAAAATCTTAAATTAAATGTAATTATTCAACCAAGGATTGTTTAGTCTCCTTAAACTTCTGCCCCACAAAAATAAACCGTTACGAAAATTGTATATCAAGACTCCATGACAACCCTGCAAAAACAACAATTCGGCAAATACTTAATGCTTGACAAGCTTGCTGTCGGGGGTATGGCTGAACTATACCGGGCTATGATAACCGGTATGCAGGGATTTGAAAAAATTATTGCCATTAAAAAAATTCTGCCCCATCTCGCCACTGAAGAGGAACTGGTCAACTCATTTATTGCCGAAGCCAAACTTGCAGCCCTTCTCCATCATCAAAATATAGTCCAGATTTATGATTTTGGCAGCCTGGATGGTTCTTATTTTATTGCCATGGAATATCTGCTTGGCAAAGACTGCAAAATTATTAACCGCCAGGCAAAAAACAAAAAAAAGCCTCTTGGAACTGAATATGCTCTATATATATGTTCCCGTATCTGTTCCGGTCTAAATTACGCTCATAATCTTAAAGATTTTCAGGGTAAGCCCCTCAACCTGATTCATCGCGATATCAGCCCCCAGAATATTCTTATAACTTATGAAGGAGATGTAAAAATAGTTGACTTTGGTATTGCCAAAGCAGCCAACCAGAACACAATGACCCAGATGGGGATGATCAAGGGCAAAATTGCCTATATGTCCCCTGAACAGGCTGGTGCCAAAAAAATTGACAACCGTTCGGATATTTTCTCGGCCGGAATAATTCTTTATGAACTGGTCACCGGCGAAAAAATGTTTACCGGCGATACCATGCAGATCCTGACTAATGTCCGGGAAGGCAAATATTCCCTGCCTGAACAGACTGATAATAAAATACCTGCCGCTGTTTTTGATATAATCAAGCGGGCGTTGGCCAGGGAACCATCAAAAAGATATCAATGCTGCAGTGACATGCAGGCTGATATTGAAAAATGTCTGGCAGACCACAATATGCGGCCGACAGCGCAGGGCCTTGCCGCATATATGAAATCTCTTTTTTCGGAAGAAATCACTGAAGAAGAAAAAACAATGCGGCAGATAGCTGAATCAATTACCCATGCCGCTCCCAAAAAAGAGGAAAAAAAAGAAAAAATTCCACTGGAAAAACAGCCGGAGAAACATGATAAAACACCCCCTCCCCCTGAAATTAAAAAGGAAACTCCAACTGACGACAGCGGTGGTGACAAGAATACAAAAAAACTTTTACTGATTGGTGGAGGTGGCGGCGCAGCGCTTTTGCTGATAATAGTCATTATGTTGTTCAGTGGGGGAGGAGAAGAAAAAAATGTTGTAATCCCAGAACCGGTAGAACCGCCTGAGCAGGTATCTGCCGCTCCTCAACCATCTGCTGAAACCGAATCAACAGCAGTGACGACTGACCAGCAACTGCAGTCAGCTGTCAACGCCATGGATAAAAATGATTTTAGCGGAGCAATTGAAATAATAAGTGCTTTACTAAAAAATATTGATAATCCTGACAAACAAATTATAAAATTATATATTAAGGCCCTGCAGGGAGAAGCTGTTCCCCTGGTAAAAACAGAACCGGAAAAAGCCAGAAAACTTTTACTTAAGGCCAGAGACCTGGACGAAAATAATATTATTACCAATACCAACCTCGGCCATATCTACATGCACGATAAGCAATATCCCGAGGCTGTAAAGGCATATCAACAGGTCATTGCCATAGCCCCCAACTCTCCTGATATCCTGTTTAACATGGGATTCATTTATGCCTCAACAGCTGATTTTTCCCAGGCTGAACAAATGTTTAAAAAAGTGGTTGAAAACAAACCTTCATATCTGGATGAAGCTCTTTTTAACCTCGCCATGGTTCAAAACAAGCTTGGCAAGAAAAAAGAAAGTTTACTTAATGCCCAACAGGCACTAACTGTTAATCCAGACAACAAACTTGCGAAAAAATATATACAAAACTTCAAACAGCCGGCTAAATAATCGTGTCGAAAAACAAATTATACATAAATATTTTTATATGCCTGATCATGACATCACTGCTTTATTCAGGCTGCGCGGCTCCAGATCAATCTTCCTCAACCTCAACAGATCAAGACTCTTCGGCTCCAGATCAACAGAAGAAATATGAATATAACAACCGAAGCCATTCACCATTGAACCCAAAAACTACATATATTCATATTGTTAAATATCCGGGTGAAAGTCTGTCCATTATAGCCGCATGGTACACTGGAGATCTGCAAAACTGGAAAAAACTTGCTCAGGCCAATCCCGATTTTAATCCAGCGAAAATTTTTATTGGCGACAGGATCAGAATTCCCAAAAAATTGATGATAAAGTATAATCCAATGCCTGAGAAATTTATCAACAAATTTGTTATCAAAAAACCAAGGCCACCAGAAAGCACAAAACCTGCTGCTGTCGTTCCAGAGGATAAAAGCGCTGCTCCTGAAACTGAACAGGAGGAAGTACCTCTGCTGTTTGGCCCCAAATAGTTAGTCGCGGGGCGTGGACACCCATGGCGGTGTATTCCTGAATCCCTTACAGTGGGGTTAGCTGCAACAACTCATGACTGTCGATATTGCAACAGCCTTAATTCGTACTCCCAAGGAATTGGTGCAAGCTGGTGAGGCACTGGCCAATTCGTGGTTTAGAGGCCAAGGGAGTTACGAATGGGGTCTGGAATCAACAATTGAACGTGATGCTAGGAATTTTGGTGTCCCTAGAAGCGCCTTGCTTGGCCGTGAAGGGGTGATGCTGAATTTGTTCAAACAAAGTGCTCATCTGTATACGAGTAGCTTGAATCAACCGACCTCGGAGTTCGAGTGGCAGGCCCTTATTCGCCACTACGGAGGCCCATCGAGACTCCTTGATATCACGTCGTCTTACTTGGTAGCAGCTTACTTTGCTTTGAATGATTCCCAGCCAAATAGAGATGCAGCGCTTTGGGCGTTTACCGGAATAGAAAGCACGAATGACGCAAACGAAGTGGTTGATGCTAAGTTTTCTGGCAACAGCGGAACCGGCATCACGATTGCTCGCCCTGATCTACTCAATGAAAGAATTCATGCTCAATCAGGCAGTTTTTTCATACCTCATTCAGTGGAGCAAGCCCTGGAATCACAAGTGGGAAAAGAATTTGGAGTAGAGATAGCACGCGTCAAAAGGTACCGGAGCGTGAAGTGGGTTAAAACCGAAATTCACCACAGAATATGGAAATTCAAAATTCCAAGAAGATCACATAGTGAACTATTTCGATTTCTATCTCGCTGTAATATTCGCGCCTACTCGCTTGTTCCTGGAGTTGACGGCTTAGCCTTGTCTCTTAGGGAAATGATGAGGGTGTATGACTAATACAGCAGCTAACAAGGCCATAAACTCGGACCCCATAAAGCGCCGCTCCTTCGTCGCTCTACTTTATGGGTCCGGTTATGGCTGGCGTTATCGCCTCCCGGGTGTACTTTGTTGAGCGCTATCGTAAGCCGGGACGGCCCCCGGAAAATTCGTTGTCCTGTGAGCAGTTACAAACAAAAAATCAAGGAGCCGGCAATGCCTGTAAAATTTTTACTGACAATCTTTTTTCTTCTAATACCAATAATGGCCCAGGGCACGGAACCGGTAGAACAGCCTGCGGCAAAACATAATAATATAATTATTGAGACCAGCAAGGGGACAATCAAGGTAGAACTATTTGATAAAAAAGCACCGGTTTCAGTCGCGAATTTTCGGCAATATATTAAAGAAAAATTTTATGACGGTCTTATTTTTCACCGGGTAATTCCCGGATTTATGGCCCAGGGCGGCGGCTTCTTACCAGGACTTAAGCCTAAACATCCCACTCATAAATCAATTGTTAATGAAGCTGATAACGGCTTGAAAAACAAACGGGGAACCCTGGCCATGGCCCGGACAAACGACATCAACAGCGCTACATGCCAGTTTTTTATCAATGTCAAGGACAATGCCTTTCTTGATCATCAGGGAAATACCATGCGCGGCTATGGTTACGCGGTTTTCGGCAAAGTTTTGGAAGGTATGGATATTGTAGATAAAATTGTAACGAGTCCCACCACAAGGGTAGGCCGTTTCAGCGATGTTCCAAAGGAGGACATTGTTATTACCAGGATGTATATTGAATAGTTAAGAAGCAGCGCTCAAGTCGCGATTCCGATCTTGAGTGAGCCCTAAAGGTGTTTGAAAGTACTCTCAGGTAAGCATCTTAATTTAGCTATCCACCGTAATTATAACTGGTTACCGGCTGCTACCAGGTTATGGATTTCATCAATCCTTCTTTTGTATTCAGCCGGGCCTATTTTCGCCCCCCTTATTCCTCCACGCAGGTTTATTTCCGCCAGAAAGGTTTTATCTCCACTCACCATCAGGTCAAGATGAGCATAGGGGAATTTTCCCCGCTCCATAACGTCCCGGCAGATTTGCAACTGCTCAACGCTGAGTTCACATGGCTGACTATGGCCGCCGCAATGAAGATTATTACGGAAATTATGAATATTTTCCCGCTGATAGGCCTCCAGGTAATCTCCAATAATAATTACCCGGACATCATGAGAATCCGCCTGAAAGGGTTGGAGAACAAAGGGAAACGGCAGGCTTCCCAGCGATGACTGGTTGTAAACATCTTCCACCCCGGCCCAGAGATGAATGCCCAATCCCGCGTTTTTTCGATCGAGCTTGGTAATAACCTGACCAATGCCCTTCTCTCCATACAAATTGACGGCTGCCAGCATATCATGCTGATCATGGATAGCATTAGTATAAGGCAGCATCTGAGGGGCAAAAAGCAGGGCTTGAAAAACCTTGGAACGGCACGACTGCTGGGCCAGGGCTGACGGGAACAGACGAACCCCGCGTTCCAACAGGTCGAGCAGCATAAATTCTTCACTGGGTTTCAGCCTGACCCGGCCAAGGACTAAATCACCAGAAGCAAGATTGTGATATTGCTGAGCTAATGTATAGTTATCACGGATAATATTACGTGAGAGGGTATCAGGATCAATCAAAAGAGCATTTCCACGAATCGTTGATGAAACTGAGAAAGATCAGTATTACATTCACCGCAGAAAAACCGAATTTCACCAAGTATCTGTGACTCATCACCTTCCTGGGTAAAACTGCAATCATTATTCTGGACATAATGAGTGGTGAGAATAACTCCATCAGCAACCTCAAAAAAATCCCGGTCATTGCCGCAGTTGGGGCAGACAATGCGGTATGAACTTTTTTTAGGTTCCGAGCGTCTTTCTACAGTGGGTTCATGAATTAATTCCAATTTTTCTTCTCCGGAAAATTTGGTCGTTACTTTACGCCAGTACAGGAAAATTGTCAATCAGCAGTACTGATTTCAAACCAGGAGGTTGTCCGAGAATAGGCATTTTTTCTCAAATCAAGGCATTTTGAAAAAATAAGCGCAGTCATATAGTTGATATCTCGGAGTCTCGTGCCTCGCTTTCCGGAGCATTATTTTTTCAAAATAACACAGAGTTGGGGGAAAAGGGCATTCTCGGACAGCCTCCTAGGCTGAACCGGTACGGTTGCCTGAGACCTGCCGGAAGGTTACTTGCCAAAACCACAGACTGGATATTTACATTTCTTGCAGTTACGGCAGAGACCTCCATGACCAAGTTCGGCAATATCCTGACGGGTAATTTTCTCACCTGTTAAAATTCTGGGCAAAATAAGGTCAAAAACTGTTATACCATGAAACATGCCGCAGGCCGGCAGCCCCATAACCGGCACCTGACCAATTATCCCTGCCAAGAACATGGCTCCGGGCAAAACCGGAGTGCCATAGACAATATCCGTTGCCCCGGCCCGGGCAATACCTTGTCTGGTTACATCATCAGGATCAACTGACATGCCGCCGCTGGTGATAATAAGATCAGCTCCAGCCGAAAGGCAGTTATTGATTTCAGCAGCAATCAACTCAACATCGTCCGGGGCAAAACACACTTTGATGACCTCAGAACCCAGTTCGGCAAGTTTTGTTCGTAACACCGGTTCAAACCTGTCCTTGATGCGGCCATGATAAACCTCATTACCGGTAATAATCAGACCGGCACGGGCTGAACGTAACTGCTTGACCTCTATAATCCCATTTGTCCGGCGGGCAATTTCAACCGCCTGAGTAACCATATTTCGTCCGGCAGTAAGAGGAATAAGCCTGGTGGCGGCCAATTGCTCGCCTTTTTTAACCGGGGTGTTATCGTGCAGGGTAGCACACATAACCTCACCCGACATGTTGAACTTTAAAAGCGCTTTTTTATTTATTTTCAGCAGTCCGTCATATTCTGCCTTCAGGGCTACCTTGCCTTCAATGGGCGTCCCTGACCATACCACTCCTTTACCGGCCAGGGAATCAGCCAGCAGGGTGGCAGCCTCATTTTCATGGATATCATCAGGGCCGAGTTCCAGCACATATATATGCTCTTTACCCAGTCTTTTCAGGTGTTCAATGTCCGTGGCTTTTATTATATGGCCTTTTTTAAAAACCGCGCCTTTGTAACCTTTGTCTTCAGCCGAGGCTCGACGAATTTCAGTAATATCGTGCGGCAGTACCATACCAACGGCCTGGTCAACCGGAATCGTTCTGTTAATCATTTTAATTTGTAACCACTCATGGGGTAAACTCCTAATGGTAAATGTTCGACTAGGAGGCTGTCCGAGAATGCCCTTTCTGCGGAGTCTCGTACCTCGCTTACCTGCCCAACTCTGTGTTATTTTGAAAAAATAATGCTCCGGAAAG
>JANTFJ010000071.1 GCA_024763495.1 Desulfobulbaceae bacterium
AAACCACACCTTGACTTTTGAGAAGGCACGGCCTGTAAGCGTTTCAGGGATGCCGCCATGTGCCCGTTTCAACGCTCGCGATAATACATAAGGTATATTGCGGCGTTTAAACGGGTGCAGGGTGGTGTTCATGGAGCGCTTACCTTTTTCTTTGCACCGGAAACTCCTGCCGCAGCCAGATGGCTGAATGATGGCACACCGATACTGGGAACTGTTGACAATGACTGAACAAATAGTCACACTGCCGATTACCGGCATGACTTGCGCCAACTGCGCCGCCAACATCGAGCGGGGCGTTAAAAAGCTTGCAGGTGTGACCGATGCCAATGTTAATTTTGCGGCTGAAAATGTGACGGTTTCCTTTAACCCGCAACAGTTGCAATTACGTGATGTGGTCGAAAAAATCCACAACGCTGGTTACAGGGTAACCACCATCAAAGTTGAAATGCCGATTACCGGCATGACCTGCACCAACTGCGCTGCTAACATTGAGCGTGTCCTGAATAAAAAAACTTCCGGGGTGGTTAACGCGGCTGTAAATTTTGCCAGCGAAAGATTATCTGTGGAATATATCCCCGGCATTTTAAGTGTTGATGAAATTGTTGGAGCTATTGAAAAGGCGGGCTACGGCGCCATCCCGCCGGAAGAGGGTATGGATAAGGAAGATGCGGAGAAAAAGGCCCGTGATGTTGAAATCAAAGATCAAACCCGTAAGTTTGCCGTGGGAGTATTATTTGCCCTGCCGCTCTTTGTATTGAGCATGGGGCGTGATTTCGGTCTCGTCGGATCGTGGAGCCAGGCGCTCTGGGTGAACTGGCTTTTTCTGGCCCTGGCCACTCCGGTTCAATTTTACACTGGCTGGGATTATTATGTAGGCGGCTTTAAAAGCCTGAAAAACAGAAGCGCCAATATGGATGTTTTGGTGGCCATGGGATCTTCAGTGGCTTACTTTTATTCTCTGGCGGTTCTCTTTTTCCCTGCCATAGGTACGCATGTCTATTTTGAAACATCCGCGGTGATTATTACCCTTATCAAAATGGGAAAGATGCTGGAGTCCCGAACCAAAGGCCGAACGGGCGGTGCCATCCGCAAACTGATCGGTTTGCGGCCCAAGACCGCAATGATCCTGAAAAATAATACTGAAAGAGAGGTTCCTTTAACCAGGGTTAAAGTTGGTGATACTGTGATTGTCCGTCCCGGGGAACGGATTCCGGTTGACGGGCTGGTACTGGCTGGTCAGTCTGCGGTAGATGAATCCATGCTCAGCGGTGAACCACTGCCGGTTGACAAGCATTCCGGTGATACTGTGGTGGGTGGCACTATTAACGGCAAAGGCCTTATCCGATTCAGTGCTACTCGGGTCGGGAAGGAAACTGCTCTGGCCCAGATTATTCGTCTGGTTCAGGAAGCCCAGGGCAGCAAGGCTCCCATCCAGGCGCTGGCCGACAAGGTAGCGGCCGTATTTGTGCCGACTATCATTGGGATCGCGTTTTTCGTTTTTTTCCTGTGGTGGGGGATAACCGGTGAGTTTGTGCCTGCCATGATACGGCTGGTTGCGGTTCTGGTAATTGCCTGCCCCTGTGCTCTGGGGCTGGCCACACCCACGGCAATTATGGCCGGCACCGGCAATGGCGCTGAAAAAGGTATCCTGTTTAAAAGTAGTGAGGCTCTTGAAACGGCAACCAAACTCAACACCATTGTGCTGGATAAAACCGGTACCATTACCATGGGTAAACCTGCCGTGGTTGATATCATGCCCTTTAAACCCCAGTGTGAAGCCGAAAATGATCTTTTAAAACTGGCCGCCTCGGTTGAAAAAGGCTCAGAACATCCCCTGGGAAAGGCCATCGTAAATGAGGCCAAAACCCGACAGATTGAACTTTTTGAGCTCAATGATTTCAAAGCATTGGGAGGATTCGGGGTACAGGCCAGGGTTGCCGGTAATCCCGTAATGGTGGGCAAACCTAAATGGTTCCAGGAAACAGGTATTGATATTCAAACCGCCGACAACGAGATTGAGGCGCTTCAATCCCAGGGTAAAACAGTTATGGTGGTTGTTAGAGACGAAGCGCTGTGTGGCCTGATTTCAGTATCAGACACCCTCAAACCGGAATCCAAAGATGCCATTGAGCAGCTTCACAACCTGCATTTAAAAGTTGTGATGCTCACCGGCGACAATCAGCAGGCAGCCGAGACCATCGCCGCCCAGGTTAATGTTGATGAAATTCTGGCTGAGGTACGACCGGAAGACAAATCATCCAAGATTAAAGAGTTACAGCAAAAAGGAGAACGGGTCGGCATGGTGGGCGACGGCATTAATGATGCCCCGGCGCTGGCCCGGGCCGATGTCGGTCTGGCAATCGGAACCGGTACTGATGTGGCCATTGAAACCGCTGGGGTCATCCTTTCCAGTGGAAGTTTAAGCGGGGTGCCGCGTGCCATTCGGTTGAGCCGGGTCACCATGAGTACGATCAAACAAAATCTTTTCTGGGCTTTTGGCTACAATGTCATTTTGATTCCGATTGCCGCCGGAGTTCTCTATCCTTTTGAGTTCCTGCCGACCATGATGCGGCAGCTACACCCCATTCTGGCCGCCCTGGCCATGGCCTTCAGTAGTATTTCCGTTGTGAGCAACAGCCTGAGGCTCTATAAAACCAAAATAAAGTAGAATTCACTTAATGCTTTTCCGTCTCGATAGTAAAAAACGGGGACAAACCACGCTTTTTCTCTGGTGAACGCTGACGATCATGTATATAATCCGCTTAACCCAACCAACACGATACCTCAATTTTGCTTACCTGATTTGAGAAAAGATGTCTATTATAAAACAACCGCCTGACAGCGGTCAATTTCTCAACCAATGCCTCTCTTTTGATATTGAGGTAAATGAGCAAAATGTTATTTACGCAATCGGCGCTGTTTTTAGGGATAAAAGATTTCTGACTGAACAGGGCCGCATAGTCAATGATGCAAAACTCAGGGAATTAGACGACCTTGCCTCGGAGGCCCGCTTTGTCCTTGGCCATAATATTCTCGGCCATGATCTTCCCCGGCTGCGCAAACGGGCCCCCTTCCTGCATATTTTAAATAAACCGGCTGTTGATACGCTTTTTCTTTCCCCGCTTGCCTTCCCTGAAAATCCCTATCATCGCCTGGTCAAGGATTACAAGCTTGTCCGGGACAGCATAAACGATCCTGTCGAAGATGCCCTGCTGGCAGGTAAGGTCTTTACTGAACAGTGGGCTGCTTTTGCCCGCCAGTCCGCTATCGGTTCCAAGGCTCCACTCCTCTATCGCGGTTTTCTCGATAAGGATGCGGAACTGGGCGGCACTGCCGCTGCTCTGGGGGCCATGGGTATCAACCTTTCAACAGATACTGAGCTTTACCAGGCTTTTGCCTGCCTGGCATCCCCCCATGCCTGTATTACCGCAGTCAAACGGATTATCGACCAGCTGGATAAAGGCTCTCTTGCCCGTCCCCCTCTAGCCTACGTTGTCGCCTGGTTGACTGTGGCAGGCGGCAACTCGGTTCTACCTCCCTGGGTAAAGTATCATTTTCCTGAAGTGCCGACCCTGCTGCACCAGCTGCGCGAAAATCCCTGTAACGACCCTGAATGTCAATATTGCTCAAATCGGCATAACCCTAAATTTTTCCTGAAAAATTATTTCGGTTTTTCTGAGTTCAGAGAAAAACCGGCCACAAAACAGGGCAAAAGTCTGCAGGAAGAAATCGTCAAGGCCGCAGCCCGGGACAATTCAATTTTTGCGGTTCTACCCACCGGCGGCGGCAAATCCCTCTGTTACCTGCTGCCCGCCCTGATGCGCTATCAACATCGCAACCTGCTGACTATTATAATTTCGCCGCTCCAGGCCCTGATGAAGGATCAGGTAGATAATTTTTCCAAACAGACCGGCACCAAAATAGCAGCTGCCTTAAACGGTATGCTGACCATGCCGGAACGAGGAGAGGTTCTAGAAGGCATCCGGCTCGGCGATGTCGGCATCCTCTATGTTTCTCCGGAGCAGCTGCGTAACTACTCATTTACCCAGACCATAGCCCTGCGTGAAATCGGGGCCTGGGTTTTTGACGAAGTTCACTGCCTGTCCAAATGGGGCCATGACTTCAGGCCTGATTATCTCTATTCCATCCGTTTTATCAGGGAATTCGCCATCAGGGAAAAAACCGGCATCCCTCCCCTGCAGTGCTTTACCGCAACCGCCAAAAAAGATGTAAAAGCAGAGATAATAGATATCATCCAAAGTGAACTGGGGCAGAGGGTCAGGCAATTTTCCGGGGGCCATGAAAGAGCTAATCTTTGCTATGAAGTGTGGCCGGTGGAAAAACATGAAAAAAATCAGACCATCCTGGATCTGCTGCGTACCCGCTTTACCGAAAACGGCAGCGTGGTTATTTATTGCGCCACCAGGAAAAGCACTGAACAGCTGGCCGAATTTCTTCGACCCGAAGGCTATACTGCCGAGGCCTTTCATGCCGGGCTTGACATTGCCCTGAAAAAACGGGTTCAGGAAAATTTTATTAACGGCCATACCCCGATCATCTGCGCCACTAATGCCTTTGGCATGGGTATTGACAAGGATGACGTCCGCCTTGTTATCCATGCCGACATTCCCGGCTCCCTGGAAAACTATCTCCAGGAAGCAGGCCGGGCCGGCCGGGACCGCCAGGCCGCGGACTGCGTTTTAATCTTTACTGAGCAGGATATTGAAGGGCAATTTCGCCTGAGCAGCCGTTCCCGCCTGAACCAGAGGGAAATTGCCCAGTTACTCCGGGGAATTCGCAAGGCTGCCAGGGGTAATGAATCCGTGGTTTTGACCAGCGGCGAACTGCTGCGCATGGATGAGGTTGATATTGACCAGGAAGAATTCCCCGACTACGACACCAGGGTACGTACCGCCGTTTCCTGGCTGGAAAGAACAGGCTATCTTTCCCGCAATGAGAATAATACCAGGGTGTTTCAGGGTAAACCTCTGGTAAAAAACATGGAGGAGGCAGTTAAAAAAATTTCTGAACTCGGCCTTTCCGAACGGCAGCAGCAACGCTGGCTGGCTATCCTCACTGCCCTGATTGAGCAAAAGCCGAACCAGGGATTCAGCGCTGATGAACTGGCTGCTTTGTCGGCTTTTGCTTCAACCGCTGATGATTCGAGAAATGAAACGGAAAGTCAACGGGTTATCCGCACCCTGCACGACATGGCAAAAGAGGGATTGCTCAGCAAAGAGACCTCGCTGACCGCCTATATCCGTTACCAGGTGACCCACAGCTCTAAAAAACTGTTACAGCGCATCTGCGCCCTGGAGGCTGATTTTTTAAAGCTTCTTCAAGAGGCTGCCCCTGATGCCGAAATTGAGACTTTGCTGGTCATTGATCTGCGCCGGATCAACCAGCAGCTTGTTGACCAAGGCTATGAGGACAGCACTCCGCACCGATTAAAGTTGATTTTACACGGACTCAGTCGCGACGGTAAAGGACTGGCAGGACAAAAAGGGAGCGTCAGCCTGAAGGCAAAGGGCAACAACAGGTTTAATATTGTCCTGCACCGCAGCTGGGACACCCTGTCCGAGACGGTAAAGCTCAGGCAGCAGGCTGCTCACGCGGCCCTGCGGGTAATATTAGGGGCAGTGCCTCCGGCTGCCCCGGCCAGTGCGAGCCTCCTGGTTGAATTCACCCAGGAGCAGATTACCAATGGTTTCCAGAAAGATCTGCTCCTGGCTCCCCGGCTTCGTGACCCGCTGGCAGCAGCTGAACGGGCCCTGACCTTCATGCATGAACAGAATGTGATTTCCCTGCAGCACGGACTGGCCGTATTCCGGCAGGCCATGACCATTACCATCAATCCCGAGGCCCGGAAAAGACAATACACCAAATCCGACTTTGCCCCCCTGAAGACCCATTATCTGGAACGGAATTTCCAGATCCACGTCATGAATGAATATGCCCGGCAGGCCCTGGGCAAACTGAGCGCTGCCATGAATCTGGTTGCCTCCTATTTTAATGATGAAAAGGAAAACTTTGTCAAACGTTTCTTTCCCGGTAAAGAAAAATTTCTGGAAAGAGCTACCAGTGAACAGTCTTACCTCCGCATTGTTGATGAGTTGAAAAACGATATCCAGGAAAAAATAGTTGCCGCCGAAACAGAAAAAAACATGCTGGTACTGGCCGGGCCGGGCGCGGGAAAAACCAGGGTTGTCGCCCACCGGGTGGCATTTCTGCTCCGGGTTAAACGGGTCAAGGCCAGGGCCATTCTGGTTCTGTGCTTTAACCGCAGCGCAGCGCTGGAACTGCGGAGAAAACTGCGTGATCTGGTGGGCAATGATATGCTGGGAGTCACGACCCTGACCTTTCACGGCCTTGCCCTGCGCCTTACCGGACGATCCCTGGTCACAGCCGGAAGACAAAGGGAAGGAGATCATATTGATTTTGCAGAAATAATTAAAAACGCTATCAGGATGTTAAAGGGCGAAACCAATATTTTAGATGCAGTTGCCGAGCATCCCCATGACGCGCTGACCGACCGTTTCAGTCATATACTGGTTGACGAATACCAGGATATTGACGCGGATCAGTATGAGCTTGTCGCCCTGCTGGCCGGAAAAACCAGGGAGGACAGCAGCCGGAAAATGACTATCCTGGCCGTGGGCGATGATGACCAGAACATTTATCGTTTTCGGGGCGCCAATGTTGATTTTATCCGCAGGTTTCGTGACGACTATCAGGCGGAGGTCTGCTATCTTATTGAAAATTACCGCTCAAGCGCCAATATTATCGCTGCCGCCAACCAGCTGATTGCCCATAATCATGACAGGATGAAAACCGAACATCCTGTAATTATCAACAAGGCACGAGCAGAACTGCCGCCCGGCGGCAACCAGCAGCTTAATGATCCGCTGGGGCAGGGCAAAGTGCAGATCCTTAAAGTCGAGGACAGCAGGGAGCAGGCCTTTGCCTTACTGGCGGAAATCTGGCGGATGCAGAGGCTTGACAGCAGTTTTTCCCTTGCTGAATGCGCTATCCTGGCCCGTGAGTGGCGAGAGCTGGACACCATTCGTTCGGTTTTTGCCCAGGCTGCTGTCCCGGTCAGTCTCAACTGGGGTAAAAAATCTTTTCCCAGCCTGACGAGAATACGGGAAGGGGCCGAACTGCTCGACTATCTCCGGGAACATCATCTGGAGACAATCAGCTTGGAATTATTATTTACTTTATTGCCTGAAAAAAGCGGCAATGACAATATCTGGCAGAAAAATTTACGTTCCCTGCTGACTGAATGGCAGGAGGAAACAGGCAACATCCCGCAACCTGTTTCCGCGGTTGAGGACTTTTTGTACGAGGCCATGGCTGACCAGAACCGGGCCGGGAACCTCCATAACGGCATCTTTCTTTCAACCGTCCATTCGGTAAAAGGCCTTGAGTTTGACCATGTTTTCATCCTCGGCCAGGGATGGCGGCAACGGCAGGGGCCGGAGATGGAAGAGGAACGGAGACTTTACTATGTCGCCATGTCCAGGGCCAGGGAAACCCTGCGTTTATTCGCCATTGAAAATAATAATCCCCACGCATCTCTGTTGTCCGGTGATTTCATCCTGGCGAGAAAAATCGCAAAAGAAGCGCCAATAAATAAAATTGACATTCTCCGCTATGAACTTTTGGGCATGAAGGAAATGTTCCTGGATTATGCCGGATTAAGGCCTGAAAACCACCAGGCAAGAAAGGCCCTGGCCCATCTCCGGGCCGGTGACCTTCTTAATGCGGCAATTCATAACGATCATGTGGAACTGGCAGATCAATCCGGCATTACGGTGGCAAGACTTGCTAAATCAGCTGAAAAAAAATGGGCCGGCAGATTGCGGCTGATCCGGGAAATCAGGGTGCTGGCCATGGTGCGCCGTTACAGAACCGATATCCAGAATCAGGATTTCAGCAGCCGTTGCCATGGTGAAAGCTGGGAACTGCCTGTGGTTGAGATAACATTTACAGATGACAAGTAATATAATATTACCTGAAAAAATTAATCGGCTTATTGGCCGCGCCATGGGTGATTACAAGATGCTTGCTGACGGCGATCATGTCCTGGTCGCGGTATCAGGCGGCATTGACAGCCTGGTTCTGGCTGCTGTGCTTAATTCCTGGCGGCACAAAGCCCCGATAGATTACTCAGTCCGCGCGATTTACCTTGACATGGGCTTTGCTCCGGCTGACGCTGCCCTGGTCACCAACCAGCTGAACCGGCTTGGAATCCCGCTTTTAACCGAAAAACTGACCATACCTGAAGTCAGGAAAAAACAGGAAAACTGCTGCTATGTCTGCGCCAGGAAAAGGAGAAACAAACTCTTTGACATCGCAAGGGAAAAAAATTTCAGTAAACTGGCCATGGGACATCATAAGGATGATATTATAGAAACTTTTTTTATTAATCTTATGTACAGCGGCAATTTAAGCACCATGGTGCCGAGCCAGCAACTTTTTGACGGGAAACTTACCGTAATCCGTCCCCTGGCCTGTCTGGAAAAAAATCAAATTATCGACCTGGGGCAACAACTTAAACTGCGGGCCGTTACATCCTGTCCTCTGGCCGGAAACTCAAAACGTAAGGCAATCAGAAAATTGCTGGATAATATTTATGGACAGGATAAAAAAATCAAGGCCAGTATCTTTGCGGCCCTGGGCAATGTCCGCCGGGAATATCTTTTATGAGTAACTACTCACGGGCTAAGTGCCGGAACATCGCAAACCCCCTCATTGTAACTGTTTACAGGGTACCGGAGATTTTTGCGATCAGTCTGGCGTAGCGTATTAGTCATACGGTAAACGTTCACCAGCACCTCACGGAGTCGGAGTTTATGCCCTGTTTTTAAGGGTGCTTACCTCTTTGCCCATTTCAGCCTGCTTGAATAGCACCAGTATGCTGCGCAGGCACTGGTAAACGCTTAGAGACTTAAATATTGCAAAGATTTACTCCCTGGTGAACGGTTACGCTTTTTTGTACCAACTTCTTTCTTGCCCTAAATTATTTTGCACATTAATATTCAATTAGTTCTACTTTTAGAAGCAGCTGAATTATAGGGAAATTACTCACAGAGCACTGATTTTTTTCACGATCAGTCCGGCTTACGTATGACTAATACACTGCGCCGCCCCTGGCAAAAATCTCCGGTCGGACAGTAAACTGAAAAAAACATCAAGATTTCTCGCGGTTGATTACCTTACCAGGGACGATGTTTTTTTCTGGCTGAATGATCTTGAGGGATAATGCCTGGGCTGCGCAAAGAACTTTCAGAGCTTGTCCGGCAGAATGTTCTGGCCTACAACCCGGTAACAGCCGAGTATATGATCCAGGGCCGCAGCATGGAGCATGGCCTGCATATGTTTGTGGAGATGATGGATGAATAAAAAATCTTTAAAGAAAAGACCACGTTTTTTTAATACTGCCGGGCCCTGTGTGCCGGGCAAACATTATATGATTGACAAAAACTATCGTTTTACTGGTGTCCAAGAGCTTATTGACCAGGAACGCTATTTCATCCTCCACGCTCCCCGGCAGACCGGCAAAACCACGGCTATTCTTCAGCTGGCGGATGAGCTGAACAGTCAGGATGATT
>JANTFJ010000072.1 GCA_024763495.1 Desulfobulbaceae bacterium
TTATCGCGAGCGTTGAAACGGGCACATGGCGGCATCCCTGAAACGCTTACAGGCCGTGCCTTCTCAAAAGTCAAGGTGTGTTTTATTGATCGCTATCGAGATTTTCGTCATCAGACTGGCGCCGCATACTGTTGCTAGGTCAGGCCCAGGTAAGCGAGGGACGAGACTCCGAATGGACAAAAATTAGGTGCTGGTGAACGCTTACAAAATTACATCTGGTCTGATTTTAACACGGCCAGGAATGCCTTTTGGGGAATATCCACATTGCCCACGGTTTTCATTCTTTTTTTGCCTGCCTTCTGTTTTTCAAGCAGTTTGCGTTTACGGCTGATGTCGCCGCCGTAACATTTTGCCGTTACATCCTTGCGCAGGGCTGAAATGGTTGTCCGGGAGATAATGGTGCCGCCGATAGCTCCCTGAATAGCAATTTTGAACATCTGGCGCGGGATTTCCTCTTTGAGCCGTTCACAGGCATGCAGGCCCCTGGTTCTGGCATTGGAGCGGTGAACAAGCTGGGAAAGAGCATCGACCTTTTCCCCGTTTACCAGAATGTCGAGTTTAACCAGGTCGCTGGGCCGGTAGTCAAGCAATTCATAATCAAAGGAACCATAGCCTTGTGTAATTGATTTCAGCTTATCATAAAAATCATAAATTACCTCGGCCAGCGGCAGCTCGCAGGTAAATTCAATTCGGCCCGGCATTGGATAATGATAGTTGGTGTTTTCTCCCCGACGTTCCATGCAGAGGGTCATGATCGGGCCCATATAACGCTCCGGCATATGAATGGTAGCCTTGATGTATGGTTCCTCTGTCCGGGCTATGGAGGCCGGGTCAGGGAAATAAGCGGGATTATCCACCTCAATCATTGTGTTGTCCTGCAGGTAAAAATGATAGCAGACAGAGGGCACGGTCAAGATAATTGGAATATCAAATTCTCGTTCAAGACGTTCCTGGATGACCTCAAGGTGGAGGAGGCCTAAAAAGCCGCAGCGAAAGCCAAAGCCCAGGGCTGTTGAAGAATCCTTTTGAAAGGTCAGGGCCGCGTCATTTAATTTCAATTTTTCCATGGCCGCGGCCAGATTTTCATATTCATCGGTGCTGATCGGGTAAATAGAGGAAAAGACAACCTGCTGAATCTCTCGAAAACCAGCCAGCGGTTCAGGACTGGGATTCGCTTTCAGGGTAATGGTATCCCCCGGCCTGGTGTCGCTGACTGTTTTGATTCCGGCCAGGATGTAACCTACCTCTCCGGCCTTAAGTTCCTTGAGCGGATGGCGTTGGAGATGGAAGATCCCAACCTCTTCAACCCGGTATTCCGCCTTATTTGACATGAAAATAATAATGTCACCGGCCTTGACCGTGCCGTTTATGATTCTACAGGAAATTACCGTGCCCCGAAAGGGATCATAGTCAGCATCAAAAATCAGGGCCTGGAGCGGAGCCTTGCTGTCACCTGCGGGCGGCGGAAGAAAGTTGACAATCGCCTCAAGAATATCTTCAACTCCTTCCCCGGTTTTGGCGGAACACCTCTGGATAAGGTCGCCATCCAGCCCGAGATCTTCTTCAATCTGCAGGGCAACGGTGTCCGGGTCAGCGGAGGGCAGATCAATTTTGTTTATAACTGGAATTATCTCCAGGTCATTTTCCATGGCCAGGTAGAGATTGGCCAGGGTCTGGGCCTCAATACCCTGGGAGGCATCAATAAGTAACAGCGCGCCTTCACAAGAGTTCAGGGCCCGGGAAACTTCATAGCTGAAGTCAACATGGCCGGGAGTATCGACCAGGTTCAGGCTGTAGGTTTTGCCGTCTCCGGCCTTGTAGGGCAGGCAGATGGTCTGGCTCTTGATGGTTATGCCCCGTTCTCGTTCAATATCCATATTGTCGAGCAGCTGATCCTGAAACTGGCGATCTTTAACCATGCCGCAGATTTGAATAAGACGATCGGCCAGGGTTGATTTTCCATGGTCAATGTGAGCTATTATACTGAAATTTCTTATATTGTTCATTCGTCTCCAGAGGGTGTTGACCGGAATGGCATTAATATTTAGTTTGCCGGATGTCGATAGTATGTTGAAATGATCAGAGCGATAAGTTAGTGTTTAAAAAAATGAAAAAAATCAGTCCTGCGCACTGTAATGCGGGACAGGTATTCCTGGATGCTTTTTTTACACAATCTATCCATAAAACAAAAGATAATTCTTCTGATTACCCTGACAACGGGTGTGGCAATGCTGGTTGCCGGTCTTTTCCTGCTGCTTTATGATCAGCATGTTGTCAGGCGGAACATGGTCAGGAATTTGTTTATCCAGGCGGAAATAGTCGGCAGCAACAGCACCGCGGCCCTTTCTTTCGGGGATAAGGCGGCAGCTGAGGAAACTTTAGCCGCCCTGCAGGCCGAACCTCATATTATTGCCGCTGGAATATATCCCAAGTCAGGCAAAATTTTTGCCCGTTATATCAGGGGTGGTATTGAGCAGCCGTCTATATGGCCAGTACCCGTGCCTGAGACTTCCCGGTTCGTTAATGACAGCCTGGAAGTTTTTCGCAGGATCAATCTCAACGATGAAAATCTCGGTACAGTTTATATCCGTTCGGATCTGACAGAACTTCATAACCGGTTGATCAGGTTTTGTCTAACCCTGGCCGCAGTCAGCATGCTGGCCCTGTCCATAGCTTTTTTTATCTCGGGCAGGTTGCGCCAGGCCATTACTAATCCGATTGTTAATCTGGTGCGGACAATCGGCACGGTCATCAAGAAAAAGGATTATTCAGTACGGGCGGAAAGTGCGGGTAATGATGAGCTTGGTCAACTGATAGTGGGGTTTAATAAGATGTTGTCGGTGATTCAGGATCGTGATACCAAGCTGGCTCTGCATCGTGATCATCTTGAAGAAATGGTGGCCGAGAGGACATTAAAACTGCAAAATGCCAAGGACGAGGCAGAAAGAGCCAACAGGGTTAAAAGTGAATTTCTGGCTAATATGAGCCATGAAATCCGGACACCGATGAACGCTATTGTCGGTATGGCCGAGCTCTCCCGGCAGCAGCCTGTTTCTGAGCAGGTTAGGCAATATTTAGAAATTATCAGTTCTTCATCCCATTCGCTGCTCGGCATAATTAATGACATTCTTGATTTTTCCAAGGTTGAAGCGGGAATGCTTGATATTGAAAAAACTGATTTTCAGCTTGATGATCTGCTTGACAGCCTGACTGATTTATTTTGTGATCTTTCCTCATCCGCTAAAATAGAGGTGGTGATTTCGGCGGACAGTAATGTGCCGACAGGGCTGCGCGGCGATCCTTTACGGCTGCGGCAGATCCTGGTTAACCTGATCAGCAACAGTTTGAAGTTTACAGAGTCCGGCGAGGTAGTAGTTCGGGCCAGGGTCAAGAGTAAAGATAATAAGCTGGTGGAATTGTTGTTTTCGGTTACAGATACCGGGATTGGCATAGAAGAGGGAAAAATTGCCGGTTTGTTTGATCCTTTTACCCAGGCTGATGGTTCAACTACCAGAAAATATGGTGGAACCGGGCTGGGGCTGACGATTTGCAAGCGTCTTGTTATGATGATGGGCGGAGATATCCGGGTTGAGAGTGAGCCGGGCCGGGGCAGTACATTTTTCTTTACTGCCATGTTTGAAGTCGCTGGTTATGGTTATGATGATTTTCGTTATCTAAGTGCCGCGGTTCGGGGACGCAGGGCGTTGATTGTTGATGATAACCGGGCTGTCAGGGAAATGCTGACAGATTTGCTGCAATCTTATGGCTTGCGGGTAAATGCGGCCATTGGCGGACTTGACTGCCTGGCTGAATTGGAAAGTGAGCAGGATCGAGATGCTTATGAGCTGGTTCTGCTGGACAGGCAGATGCCTGAGGTTGACGGCCAGCAGACTTTCAGGAGGATGAAGGAAAATATAGCTGTTGAAAAAATGCCGATTGTTTTTATGCTCACTTCCTGTGGGATGGAAAATGATATAATGGAAGTTGAACGGGCCGGGATAAAGGGTTTTTTACGTAAACCGCTGAAACGATCACAGCTCATTGAATTGTTAGAGGCTACGTTTGCCGGGTATGATGGTTCAGCTCGTTCCATGGATGAAAAATGGGATGGCCTGGAAAATTTGAAAAAGCAGCTGGCCGGCTGTTCCATTTTACTGGTTGAAGATAATTCTATTAATCGGCAGGTTGCTGAAGAGGTTTTACGCAGTGGCGGAATGGATGTTGTTTCTGTTCACAATGGCCGTCAAGCCCTGGATATTCTTGATGTGAAGTCTTTTGACGCGGTTTTAATGGATGTTCAGATGCCGGAGATGGATGGAATAGAGGCAACCAGAATTATCAGGCAGAAAGAAAATCTGGCTGACTTGCCGATTATTGCCTTGACTGCCCATGCCATGAAGAAAGATCGAGATGCCTGCCTGGCCGCTGGAATGAATGATTATGTGGTCAAACCCCTTGATTCTATAGAATTGTTTAAGGCCATAGCAGGAAGTCGGAAAAAAACCAGTGAAAAGGAGGCGGCGGCTCTGGTCGTCCAGGCGGCGGCAGGGGAAAAAATGTCTGGAAGTGATGCGCCCTTGAACCGGCAAAAACTTGAATCATTGATTCGGAAGCTGCATGGTTATCTGGCCAGGAACGAATTCGCGGCTCATGGCTGCCTCGAGGAGCTTCAGGTCCTGACCGCTGACAGTGCCCTGGAAGAGCAGGTTGAATTTCTCGGTCGTTACCTTAATCGTTTTGACTTCTCCGGAACGCGTAAAATGCTTGAGATGATAGCTGATCAGCTCGGCATTGATCTTGACTAACCTGATTCGTCTTTATCTCTGAATGTCCACATTACACCTTATCTCTACTTATTTATTTTTGAGTGAACCCTTAACTTACAATTAAAAAAATGCGTAACTGTTCAGCTGCACCCCATCTTCGCCCATTTTGGTCTTCTCGAATAATACCAGTATGCTTCAAATGCCAAAATAAACAAAATATTGGGTAGATCTGAACATTTATAGTCTGGAGGTAAGGATAATCTTCAGCCTGTGTTCAATTGTTACAAAATGCCGGAACTTCAGCCGTCAGACCTTGATGACTGCTGTAACCGTTAACCAGAAAGTAAATCTTTGCAATATTTAAGTCTTTAAGCGTTTACCAGTGCCTTAGATTTGTTCATTTGTGCCTGCGCAGCATACTTGTGCTATTCAAGTAGGCTCAAATGGGCAAAGATGAGGTGCTGGTGAACGCTTACTGACTGCTTATTAACCGATAGCGCACAATAAAATTTATTTTTTATGGAACTTTCCTCCCTTTTTCTCTCTCTGATAAATATCAGCATGATGGCCGGAAGCAACAGTGAAACTGTTTATCAGAACAAAGAAGAATTACAGCAAGAAACCAAAGAGCTGGTTGATGCATTTTGTGCTGGTGACCATCAGGCATTCAATCGCCTGGTTTTACTCTATCAGAACAAAATTTATAACCTGGCCTTTAATTATGTAAAAAATCAGGAAGAGGCAAAGGATCTGACCCAGGATATTTTTATTATTGCCCATCGGGCTCTGCCCAGCCTGCGGGAACATGATAAGTTTTATTCCTGGCTTTATCAGGTGGGCTTAAATCAATGTCGGAACCGTTATAAAAAATTACGCCGGCAGGGATTTTTTACTTCTCAGTCGCTGGACAGTTCCGATACCCCCCTGCAGCTCAGTTCTTCAGGTTCGCCGGAAAAGGATTATGAACGTCAACAATTGATTGCAACGGTTAGAGCGACAATTGCTGAAATGAATGAAACAGAAAAGGAAATAATTATTTTAAGGGATATTCAAGGACTTTCTTATGGGGAAATAAGTAAAATATTATCAGTCCCGATGGGCACGGTAAAATCAAAATTAAACCGGGCGCGGCTGGCCTTGAAAAACCGGTTAAAATCCGTCAAAGAGAATTTGTAAATTTATGTTGTCAGGGAATTCGCCTTGCTCCTGTCCTGAGCTGGAGGAGCTTCCGGGTGTTCCTGAATAGTAACTATTCATGGGGTAAGCGTTCACCAGCATCTCACGGAGTCGGAGTTTATGCCCCTGTCTGTAACCGTTCACCGGGGGGCTGCTTGTTTATTTATAACTCCAGTCTGTAAGCGTTCTCCAGTGCCTTGGATTCGTTCAGTTGGGACTGCGCTGTATACTGTTGCCTATGTAAGACAGTCAGATCGTGAGCAGATGAAGTGCAGCTGAACAGTTACATTTTTTGTTTTATACAGAGGTTCAGCCGTAAGGCATTAATATGGAGAAATATCTATGCGATTAACTTGTCAGGAGTGCCAGGATCTTTTCTCTTCTTATCTTGACCAGGAGCTGGAGGGGCAGGATAACAGCAAGATGATGGAACATCTTGGGCAATGCGTAGCCTGTGCGGCAGAGTGGCAGGAGTTTAAAGATACTGTTCAATTTATCCATGAGATGCCGATGCTGGCAGCTCCACCTGATCTTTTGCCTGACATTAATGCTGAACTTGCCCCTCAAAGCCTGCTTGACAGGATTAGCAGATGGCTGGGATTCAGTCATCCTAAAACCGCGCTTACTACTATTCTCGCCACTTTTGTTGTCGGCATTGTCAGCGCTTCCCTGATTTATCTGCCCTCCAGGCCGCTCGGCCAGAGCGGGGCTTCCGGGGTGAATCCGGCTGGAAATTATTCTACCACGGCCAGCCGCTCTGAAAATCAAACCGTGACATCCATGCCGGTCAAAACGGCCAAAGTGGAAAATTTTTATCCGGGAATTCCATCCCTGTCTGAATATGCGCCGGCTGATGATTCCCTGCCTCAATCATTGCAGCCATCAATAGTCCAGGCTAAAAGTCGTTTTTCTTCCGTTCCCCTTGTCAGCCTGGTTTCAACCGGGATAAACAGAAATGTATCCGGCAGCAGCCTGCACACGCCTTTTTCTTCAAAACCTCAAGCTGTTCATCAAGCCAGACCTGACGTGATAATAACTGTCAATCAAAATTCCCGGCAAGCCGACTTTTTTCATCAATTAATTCATTCCGGTAAATGGCAATGTGAAAATATTCGAGATAATCAGTTGCTGCTGGCCATGCCCCCATCTCATTTGGCCATGCTGCGCAATGTCCTTGAACAGCAGAAGCTTTCCTATGTCCAGATGTACCGGCCCGGCGCCCCGAAAAAATTATTGAAGGTAGCCGTGAAATTACAGCCTTAAGAATATGCCTGAACCGATTATGTGTAAGCGCTCCATGAACACCACCCTGCACCCGTTTAAACGCCGCGATATACCTGATGTATTATCGCGAGCGTTGAAACGGGCACATGGCGGTATCCCTGAAACGCTTACAGGCCGTGTCTTCTCAAAAGTCAAGGTGTGGTTTATTGATCGCTATCGATTATGTCGTTGAGGGCTAATCTGGAAATGTAACTACTCACGGGGTAAGCACCTTAAGTTCGCTACCACCCGTAATTGTAACTGTTTACAGGGTGCCTGAGATTTTTGTCATCAGTTCGGTGCCGCGTATCAGTCATACGTAAACCGGGCTGATGGCGGAAAGAGGTAAGCGCAGACTCCGTTCGGTACCCTGTGAGCAGTTACCTGGAAATTATTAAACAGCGGGCGTTTGTGTCCGGGAAAAAACAACATAATAATGGAGCAATACATGAATGATGATATGCCTGGCAAGGCAAATAAACTATTTATCTTTTTTCCTGTGCTTATCTTCTTGTGGGGGGCAACAACTTCTTTTGCCGCCCGCCCGGATTCATTTGCCGATTTAGCCGAGAAGCTCTCTCCTGCCGTGGTCAATATCTCAACCACCCAGACCGTTAAGACTTCAATGATGTCTCAATTGCCTTTTAATGATAAAGAGTTGCCGGATATGTTTCGCCGGTTTTTCAACATGCCTCGTCATCCCCAGATTCCTCAGCGAAAACGACAGGTGACCAGCCTCGGCTCCGGGGTAATTATTTCCAGCGATGGCTACATTATTACTAATAATCATGTTGTTGAAGAAGCGGAAACAATTAATGTCCGGTTTGCCAATCATGAAGAGGAAGAGGCTGAAATTATCGGTCGTGATCCCAAAACCGACCTTGCCCTGATTAAAATTGAGGTGGATCATGAACTTGAATTTGTCCAGTTTGGCGATTCGGATTCCTTAAGGGTTGGAGACTGGGTTATTGCTATTGGTAACCCTTTCGGCCTTGAGCAGACAGTTACCGCCGGCATTGTCAGCGCCAAGGGCCGACGGATCGGCGGCACTGTATACGAAAATTTTATCCAGACCGATGCCTCAATTAATCCTGGGAACTCCGGGGGGCCGTTGTTTGATATTAAAGGTAAAATGGTCGGGGTGAATACGGCGATTTTCAGCCGCAGTGGCGGAAATATCGGAATCGGTTTCGCTATTCCGGTTAATATGGCCAAAAATGTGGTTAAGCAACTGAAAGAAGAAGGTAAAGTCACCAGGGGCTGGCTGGGCGTAATGATCCAGAAGGTTGACCAGGAACTTGCCGATCAGTTCAAAATGGATCATCCTGTCGGAGCCCTGGTTGGGGATGTTGTTCCTGAAAGTCCGGCAGATAAAGCAGGGATTAAGGCCGGCGATATAATAATAGAATATGAAGGCCGGGAAATAACGGAAATGAATATGCTGCCTAACCTGGTGGCCCAGACTCCTGTGGGCGAAAAAGTTGAGGTTATCTTGATAAGGGATGGTAAACGTAAAAGAATAAAAGTTAAAATTGCCAAGTTGAAGGAAGATGAACTGGCCCTGGCTGGAAATGAAATTGAATCCAGCCTGGGGATGACTGTTCAGGTATTAACTCCGGAACTGGCCAAATCCCTGGAAATTGAAGAAACACAAGGCCTGATTATTGCCGGGGTAACTAGTGGTTCACCGGCAGCGGCAGCAGGACTGCGCCGGGGAGATATTATCCTGGAAATCAATCGCCAGCCCATTGATAGCCTGGGCAGCTATGCCGCGATTTTGAAAAAGAACAAGGACAGGCGCATATTATTTCTTATCAAGAGAAACGCGCACACCCGTTTTGTCGTGGTAAAACCGGATTAAGGATTCGCTTAACGGAACTACTCAATTGAAGGCCGCTTTTCTAAATGTTCAAATTGCGTTTCAGAATGTGAAGTTATTTTTGAGCGAGTCCTGAGGTAAGGGAGTTCTGACTTTGTATGGTGTTTGGGAAAGTTGGATTTAGCCTTTTATATAGTTATCGGGCTTGCAAAGTAACAAAAGTGATATTTCAAGACCTGACCCCACTATTCTTCTTAAAAGGTATTGACAATTTTTGTTAATAGTATTAATAGTAATCATTATTAATTAGAATATTAACTGCAACTTGAGTGAATATCATGGCAAAATGTGGTCGTCTGCCTGCACCTGACAGGCAGACGATATTAATCCCTGTCCCTGTCAGGGACTATGCTGAAACCTTATAAGGAAAAGACATGAAAATTACAATTGATAAAAATGTGGTGGAAATGGTACCGGAAAATAACGAGGAGACCTCATCTCTCACTGCACTGTGGCGTATAATGGTCGACTGCCTGAAAGACAATAAAAAACTGGAACCGATCGGTGAATATATTCCGGAAA
>JANTFJ010000073.1 GCA_024763495.1 Desulfobulbaceae bacterium
GTGCTTACCTGCACGCGATAAGTCTGTCTTACATAGCATTAGTATGCGAAGTTTATGCCCGTAGTATGGGTGCCAGCCTTATCACGCACAGCTAAAGTACACGGAGTCTCTCTTCGTTCGCTTACCTCTGAACAGTTACAGTTCGGTGGTTTGGGCAGTTTTTCGCCCCTGCCTGAATAGTTACATTTATTTTTGAGTGAACCCTCAGGGGAATGTGATCGTTTACATTGGAACCAGTAAAATCAGCATGGCTAATCAGGACAAAAAAAGACATGACGACCAGAAGCGAAAGCGGATCTGGTTTACTATTATTTTTTGTTTATTTCTTATCCCCCTGCTGATTGTTGTCGAAAAGAGACTTTACCAGGTCGGCACTCTGGAGTTTCCGGTCAGCGGTAATGTCCTTGTTTTTATTTTGATTAATTTCAATGTACTGCTGCTTCTACTGATTATTTTCCTGGTTCTGCGTAATCTTGCCCAGCTTATCTTTGAACGAAAAAGCAATCTTGCCGGTTCAAGGTTGCGGACTAAGCTGGTTGTATCCTTTGTATCATTATCTTTTATCCCCACTGTTCTTCTTTTCTTTGTCGCCTTACAATTTGTTTCTACCAGTATGGATTACTGGTTTAATATCAATGTGGAAGAGTCCCTTGAGGATTCTCTCGATATTGCCAGGAGTGTCTATGATGAGACAAAAAGCAAGGTTGTCCGGCTGGGACGGGCCAGTGCGCTGGATTTGGAATCAAAACGCTACAGCCGGATGACGGATGTTTATCTTGAGCTTTTCTTAGCCGATATTCTGGAGAACAGTGAACTGGCGGTTTTGGAAATTATCTCCCCCCAATATGTCGTTCGGGCCAGAGTTAAAGGAGTCATGATGGGAGAGGATTCCAGCTTGCCGGAGGTTCCCCCTGAATTGCTTCATCGTTGTCTTGCCGGTGAGGATGACCTGGTGACAATTCAGCCTGTCATGGCCGGTGAACTGGTGCGGGGAGTAACACCAGTCAGGTTGGGCAAGGGCAAGGATAATAAGAGTATTTTAATTACCTCTATCCTGATTCCAACAGCCCGGCTTGCCCAGATGAAAAGAATATCCCACGGCCTGGAAGATTATCGTCAACTTATGTTCCTCAAGCAGCCGATTAAAACCAGTTTCCTGGTCATGCTGCTTATTGTCACTCTGCTTATTATCTTTTGTGCTATCTGGTTTGGTTTTTATATTTCCAGGGGGCTGACTGATCCTATTGATAAACTGGCGGCTGCCACTCACCGGGTAGCAGAAGGTGAACTTGATTTCGTCATTGAGCAGGAGGGCGGGGATGAGATGGCTACCCTGGTGGCTTCATTTAATCAGATGACCAGGGATTTGCTGGCTGGACGGGAACAGTTGAAGGAAAGTAATCAAGAGCTTGATAACCGGCGGCGTTATATTGAAATTATTCTGCAGAATGTCGCGGCCGGAGTTATTTCCCTGGATGAAAATGGTCGGATTACAACGATTAATCGCTATGCGGAGCAGATGCTGAAAATTGATAGAAAAACATTTGTTAATCATGATTACCACGAGATGCTTGCTCCTGAACATCAGCAGATTCTTGATGGCTTTATTGATGCCCTGGAAGAAACCGGCAGGTCGTCCATTGAGCGGCCCCTTCGTTTGAAAGTCAGAAATGAGAGTTTTTCTCTCCGGGTTTCCGTCTCTCGACTTGAGGATGAGGATGGAGGGAAATTAGGTCATGTCCTGGTTTTTGATAACCTGACGGAACTTGAGAAAGCCCAGCGGATGGCAGCCTGGCGGGAGGTAGCCCGGCGTATCGCCCATGAAGTAAAAAATCCCCTTACTCCTATTCAGCTTTCCGCCCAGCGGCTGCGTAAGCGTTTTCTGGAAAAACTGGTAGATGAAAATAATGGGGATGTCTTTGATTTGTGTACTAAAACCATTATTAATCAGGTAGATGAATTGAAAAGGCTGGTTGGCGAATTTTCCAGCTTTGCCAGAATGCCGACAGTGCAGAAATCAATGAATAGCCTCCCTGAGCTAGTCAGGGAGGTTATGGTTTTATATCAGGAGGGACATAAAAATATTAAGTTTAACTTTGAGTCTAAGGAGGAGATACCACAATTTTCTTTTGATTTTAAACAGATAAGGCGGGTATTAATTAATCTTCTTGATAACGCGGTCGCGGCAGTTGGTAAATCTGGAAGTATTGAAGTTGCTCTATCCTTTGATTCAGAACAGAAACTTGTTTACCTGGCTGTCAGTGATGATGGCCCCGGGATTATTGATGAGGACAAAATGCACCTGTTCGAGCCTTATTTTTCTACCAAGAAAAGCGGCACAGGACTGGGACTGGCTATTGTCGGCACAATAATAGCTGATCATAACGGCTATATCAGGGTTAAAGATAATAAGCCGCAGGGAGCGCGGTTTATTGTGGAGTTGCCCATTGGTTAGACTTTAATAAGGCTTTCGGCGGACAAGTAGAGATGGTGAGGCACAATGGCAAAAAAAATTTTAATTGTTGACGATGAAAGCAGTATTCGTGATTCCCTGGCCGGGATTCTGGCCGACGAGGGTTTTGCTGCCAGTGGGGTCGGGTCGGCAGAGCAGGCGTTTGCCGTACTGGAACGGGAGGTTATTGATCTTGTACTGCTTGACATCTGGATGCCTGGTATGGATGGCATGGAGGCCCTGCCGAGGATTAAGGAACTGTATCCTCATCTCCCGATAATTATGATTTCCGGTCATGGAAATATAGAAACCGCTGTTCAGGCTACCAAGATGGGTGCCTATGATTTTATCGAAAAACCGCCGTCCTATGATAAAATAATTTTGTCTATTACTAATGCTATTCATCTTTCCCAACTGGAAAAAGAAAATTTGATCCTCCGGGAAAAAGAAACTGCCAAGCCACGCTTGACAGGAACTTCGCCCGCTATTACAAGTCTTAAGGAACAGATTGAAAGAGTGGCTCCGACAGATGCCTGGGTTTTGATAAGCGGCGAACATGGTACCGGGAAAGAAGTGGTAGCCCAGACCATTCATCGACTTTCTCCTATGGCTGACAAACCGATGATTGAGGTAAACTGCGCCGCTATTCCTGAAGAATTGATCGAGAGCGAGCTTTTCGGTCATGAAAAAGGTTCATTTACCGGGGCTAACTCCAGCAAACGGGGAAAGTTTGACCTGGCTAACGGTGGGATTCTTTTTCTTGATGAAATCGGCGACATGAGTTTAAAGACTCAGGCTAAAATTCTGCGTATTCTTCAGGAACAGAAGTTTGAGAGGGTAGGGGGAGCAAAAACTATTTTTGTTAATGTTCGGGTGCTGGCTGCTACCAACAAGGATCTGGAAAAAGAGATCGCCGATGGTAATTTTCGTGCCGATTTGTTCTGGCGTTTAAATGTGGTTCCTATTACTGTGCCTCCTTTGCGTGAGCGGATTGCGGATTTACCCCTGCTGGTTGATGATATAATGACCTCGCTGGCTCGCAAAGGGTTTGACCGCAAAAAATTTACTTCCGAGGCCCTTGACTTGATGGCCATCCACAGCTGGCCGGGTAATGTGCGCGAAGTACGTAATTTTTTAGAAAGGCTGGCTATAATGGTTGCTGAAACTGAGATAACCGCTGAAAATATTAAGGCTTTTTTGTCTTTATCTCCTGGAAGTGACAAAGCAGATTTTGCCGGACGATCTGATGTGTCGGGCCGCGTGGATGATGCTGGGGCCATGACTTTTAAAGAGGCAAAAAAATATTTTGAGCGGGAATTTATTCGTTCCCAGTTAAGCGAAAATGATGGTAATGTTTCTCGGACTGCTGAAAAGATCGGGGTAGAGCGCAGCCATCTGCACAAAAAGATTAAGGCGCTGGGGCTGGAAGCGGGATAGTTTTTAAGGTAAAGTGTTAAATATTCAGGTAGGTGCTGATTGTCAGTAATATCACCTGCCTGTAACTATTCAGGTTTTATATATGAGTGATGAAAAGGTAACAAATCTGCCGAGCCAAAAAGAGTTGGAAACAGAGATCGGTGATTATCTGGCCAAGAAATATGGCGGCAAGGTGAAACTGGTATCTGCCGGGATGTTTTCTGATGCCGAAGTAGAAGAGCAGCAGCGAACCGGCAAGGGCCGTAATGAGAGAAAAAAGTTTAATTTCGACCTGAAGCCTAAAGAGCTTATTGCCTATCTTGACGAATATGTTGTTCAGCAGGATGGGGCAAAATCTGTGCTGGCTACCAAGATATGCACCCATTTTAACCGGATCAGGAGAGAACTGGAAAAGGGACGGCGTAACAGGCGACCAGGCATGATCAAAGGCAATGTGTTGTTAATCGGACCCACCGGGGTTGGTAAAACTTACCTGCTTAAACTTATTGCCGGTTTCATAGGCGTCCCTTTTGTTAAAGGCGACGCGACCAAGTTCAGTGAAACCGGCTATGTGGGTGCTGATGTCGAGGATCTGGTGCGTGACCTTGTCCGCCAGGCCGATGATGATATTGAAAGGGCGGAGTTCGGTATTATTTATGTGGACGAGATTGATAAAATTGCCGGCAGCCAAAATCGGATTGGGGCTGATGTTTCCCGCACCGGAGTTCAGCGTGCCTTGCTGAAACCCATGGAAGAGACCGAGGTTGATCTTAAGGTGCCTCATGATCCTATTTCCATGATTGAGGCCATGGAGCATTACCGAACCACCGGCAAACGCTCAAAAAAGGTGGTGAATACCAGAAATATTCTCTTTATTATGAGTGGTTCCTTTTCTGATCTGGAAGAGATAGTAAAAAGAAGATTGAACCGTAATTCAATTGGTTTTGTCCGGCAGATCAGTTCTAAAAATGATAGCAACCAGTTTCTTGAGCAGGTCAAGGCTGAAGATTTAATTGAATTCGGTTTTGAAAGTGAGTTTGTCGGGCGGCTGCCTGTTGTCTCATGTCTTAAAAAGCTTACTGAAGAAGATTTTTTTGAGATTCTGCTTAATCCTAACAGTTCGGTAGTGGTGGGTAAGAAACAGGATTTTATGGCCTACGGCATTCATCTCCTTTTTGAGGAAGATGCTTTGCGAGAGGTGGCTCACAGGGCTGTCCAGGAAAGAACCGGGGCCCGGGGCCTGTTCAGTGTCATGGAGCAGGTTCTTCTTCCTTTTGAGAAAATTCTTCCTTCGACCAATGTCCGTCACCTGGTTTTGACCAGTGATATGGTTGCTGATCCTGACGGCGAACTGGAGAGACTGCTTATTGATTCCGATTTGCGGCAGGAACAGTATGATCTGTATAAGACTCTTTGTCGGCAGGAACATCTTAGACTGGTTGATTTTATCACGAGTAAATATAGGGACTATTTGACGAGCAGGGATGTTGTGTCTACCCCGGCTCGTCTTGGCCTTATGGCGTCCTGCTGTCAGCGTGAAAATGTCGATCCTCGCAATATTTGTGAAGAATATGCTGATTTTGTTGAACATATCAGGCAGTGCGCTGAAATGACTTCGGATGAATGTGAGATTCCGGTTGTCTTCAGTGAAGAGGCTGTTGATCGGCTGCTGGAGATTGAACCGCTTAATCTGGATACCCTTAATGATAAATGCGAGGCGGTTTTAAGTTCATTTGAGTATGGCCTGCGGCTTTTAGGCCAGAAAACAGATATCAGCAAGGTCGTGATCCCGGTCGAGGGCATTGATGCTCCGGAGAAATTTATAAATGATGTTGTCAGTGAGAATTTTTTAAGCTGAACAGTTACCTGATAAGGAGATAAAAAATGATGTTTCCAGAATATCGGCCCCGCCGTTTACGCCGAAATGAACAGTTTCGTTCCCTGATTCGAGAGACCAGGATGTCTGCCGGCCAGTTGATTTATCCCCTCTTTGTCCAGCCGGGCAGGAAGGTTCGTGAGCCGGTAGGTTCAATGCCCGGAGTTTTTCGAATTTCGGTTGATCAGTTGGCTGCTGAAGCCAGAGAATGTCAGGAACTGGGACTTAATCATCTCCTGCTTTTTGGCTTGCCTGACAAAAAAGATCCGGTAGGATCAGGAGCACATGCTAAAGACGGTATAATTCAGCGGGCCATTCGAGAATTAAAAAATAAAGTTCCTGAAATGATGATTACCACTGACGTCTGTCTCTGTGAATATACCAGTCATGGTCATTGCGGTATACTGATTGATAAACAGGTGGATAATGACGCTACCCTGGAAATTCTGGCTCAGGCAGCTTTGTCCCATGCCAGGGCCGGAGCTGATATGGTAGCTCCCTCCGATATGATGGATGGCCGGGTAGCTGAAATCCGTCAGATTCTGGACGAAAATAATTTTGAGCGGGTGCCCATTATGTCATATGCGGTGAAGTATGCTTCCGCTTTTTATGGCCCTTTCCGTGACGCGGCAGAATGCGCCCCTCAGGAAGGCGACCGTCAAGGTTACCAGATGGATCCGGCCAACAGTCGCGAAGCCCTCCGTGAAGCCACACTTGATATGGAAGAAGGAGCAGATATTCTCATGGTTAAACCGGCAGTCGCCTATCTTGATATTATCCGTCAACTTCGGGACGAATTTGACTTGCCGATTGCCGCCTATCATGTCAGTGGTGAGTATGCCATGATCAAGGCCGCAGCGGCACAGGGCTGGATTGACGAAAAACGGGTCATGGCCGAAACCCTGCTTAGTATTCATCGGGCCGGGGCGGATATAATTATTACCTATTATGCCAAGGAGATGGCTAAATTACTCCGTAATGTTTAAATGCTGTTTTGCCTGACAGGCTTCATGTGATGTCCCTTAGGGCTCACTCAAAAATAACTTTGCATTCAGGAAAAAAGTATTTATTGGGAATTTAATAATCATGCTGACGATTAAAGATCTTGTTTATTCTGTTTCTGAACTGAAGGATGACGGAACTGAAAAGAGAAAAGAGATAATCCGGGGAGTCGATTTTACCTTTGTCCAGGGGAAATTTTACGCTGTTACCGGCCCTAACGGCAGCGGGAAAACAACCTTGAGCAAATTAATCATGGGTATCTATAAACCGGATTCAGGCAGGATTGTTTTTGACGGTCAGGAGCTTACCGGTCTATCTATTTCCGAACGGGCCCGTCTGGGTATTGCCTTCAGCTTTCAACATCCAGCCAGATTCAAGGGTATGAGCTTCCGGAGTCTGCTTGGTATTGCCGCCGGCACTGACGATGAAAAAGTTTTACATCGTATTTTACTGCGGGTCGGTTTGTGTTCTTTTGATTTTCTGGATAAAGAGGTTGGTTCTAAACTTTCCGGTGGTGAAATTAAAAAAGTTGAGCTGGCTACGACTATTGCCAGGAATCCCAGGCTGGCTATTTTTGACGAACCTGACACCGGTATTGATTTGTGGACCATCGGCCCCATGGTTGAACTGTTGCAAAAGGAACAGCATGAAAATGGAACCACGACAATTGTTATCAGCCATAATGAAAAATTTCTGCGGGCGGCAGATGAAGTGATTCTTTTGAAAAATGGTAAGGTTGCCCATGTCGGCTCGTTTGATAATACCCTGCCTATGCTGAAAGATATTGACCTCTGTTCATGGGGTGAGCATTGCCTGGAGGAAACTGATGCTAGATGCTATCGATAAACAACTGCTCAAGGCTGTTGCTGACCTTGAACAGATTCCTCAGGGTGCCTACAATATAAGAAAAAATGGTCAGCTTGAGTCAAGAAAAGTAACTGCTAATATTAATATTGTTGCTAATGCCAGGAAGTCAGGAATTGATATTACTGTCGCCCCGGGTACTGTAAATGAGTCCATCCATATTCCGGTTATCCTGAATAAGGCAAACCTGCTTGATATAGTAGAAAATCGTTTTTTTATAGGTGAAAATTCTGATGTTACAATTGTCGCGGGGTGTGGTATCCATTGCGGGTCAGATAAGCCTGAGGGCCATGCCGGTATTCACGAATTTTATCTGGAGAAAGGTTCCAGAATACGTTATGTGGAAAAACATTACGCTGCCGGCCCTGGTTCCGGCAAAAGAACATTAAATCCGGTTACAAAAGTTTATCTTGCCGAGAACGCCCACGTTGAAATGGATCTGGTGCAGATTGGCGGCGTAGACAAGGCTGAACGGAAGAATGAGGCTGAACTCGGCCCAGGCAGCAGCATGCTGATAACTGAAAAGGTCATGACGGATGGTAAGCAGCGAGCTGTTTCCAATAACAAAATTATCCTGCGAGGCAAAGGCAGCCGAGCAGAACTGATCTCACGATCAGTAATCAAGGGCAGCTCTAAGCAGGATTTTTTCGGTTCCATTGATGCCTATGCCCAAAGTTATGGCCATCTTGAATGTGACGCTATTATTATGGACAAAGGCACTAACGAGACCGTACCAGCCCTGCGCAGCTTTCATCCTGACGCTGAATTGACCCATGAAGCCGCAATCGGCAAAATTGCTAATGCCCAGCTCATGAAATTGATGAGCCTGGGACTGGAATATGATGAGGCCGTGAGTCGAATTATTCAGGGATTTCTGCAATGATGAGTTGAAAATTAATTGTAACTATTCAGCTGCACTTCATCTTTGTCTATTCGGAGTCTCGTTCCTCGCTTACCTGGGCCTGCTTAGTATGCGGCGCAGGCCCAACTGAACTAATCGAAGGCACTGGAGAACGCTTACATACTGGAGTTATAAGTAAAGAAGTAGCCGCCGGTGAACGGTTACGCGAAATTAAGATGCTTACCCAGTGAGTAGTTACTAATAAATTTTAGTAACTACTCACACCTTAAAACTCATAACCGTGAAAAACACCGAACTGTAACTGGTTACAGGATGACGGAAAGAGGTAAGCGCAGACTCCGTTCGGTACTCTGTGAGCAGTTACAGATTTTATAAGATACTCAATCGGTAATGTGGTAACTGATAAAATACAGGAGGAAAATTAATGACTACTGACTTTGATCCTATTATCGGTAACTGGTACTGTCATATGGATAAGGGGCAACGCTTTCGGGTTGTAACAATTGATGATAAAAATGAGACAGTTGGAGTGCAGGATTTTGATGGAAGCCTGGATGAATATGAGATTGAGACCTGGTATCAGCTGAATATTGAACCCTGTGAGGCCCCGGAAAACTGGTCAGGGCCATTGGATGTCAGCAACGTGGAGGACTTAGGCACGGATATTACCGACACCAGGGCAGCGGACTGGAATGAGCCTCTGGATGTTTTTGCGCCTCATTCTGATATTTTAAAAGAAGAGTAGTTTTGGCTAACTGTTCAGCGGCACCTCATCGGCACCGGATCCGGAGTCTCGCAAGCGCGCTTATCTGTCCGCGATCAGTCCGGTTTACGTATAACTAACCCACAAAAGTGGAAGTAGACTTAGAATTTTTAGGACTCTTTTCAGTACCCCCTTGAGGGGTGTAAGTGCCTTGGGGTAACTCGCTGTAAAAAGTTCAAAATTACGTCTTCAGTTTCTTGTTTTTTGTTACAGCTTCTCAGCAGTAAGGCACTAAGCTTTTTCCAAGACTCAGCTTGGAAAAAGAGGCCTCTGGCAGTAAATTGCCGCATCGTAAATTCAAGAAAAATTCAGTCCCTGTAGGAGCTCAGCCCCCTGAGCGATAAAA
>JANTFJ010000074.1 GCA_024763495.1 Desulfobulbaceae bacterium
AATACAATATCTTTTTTGCTGCTTCAATTATGGCTGCGGCAGTTTTCGCCTTTGTCTTCGCGTAATTTAATTAGAGGTTAATGGTAATGGATTTTCTGATAATGAACGAGGGGTTTCCCCTGTTGAGCGCATTGACATTCCTGCCCCTGGCTGGAGCGCTTGTTCTGCTTATCCTTCCCGGTGAAAACCTGGCCAGGATGGGAGCGTTGCTTGTAACCGTTGCAGTTGCGGTCATGTCCTTTCAGTTATATACCGGCTTTGATCCTAATACTGCTTTATATCAGTTTGGTGAGTATAAAGTATGGATTCCTTCGCTCAATATAAATTATACCATGGGGATTGACGGCATCAGTCTATTGCTGGTGCTGTTAACTACCTTTATAATGCCTTTGTGTGTGCTTGGCTCCTGGACATACATTAAAACCAGGGTCAAGGAGTTCATGATTGCTCTGCTGGTTATGGAAACCGCAATGATCGGCGTGTTCTGTGCCCTTGATTTTGCTCTTTTCTATATTCTCTGGGAAGCAATGCTTATCCCCATGTATCTCCTTATCGGGGTATGGGGCGGCCCGCGTAAGACCTATGCTTCAATCAAGTTTTTCCTGTATACCCTGGCCGGTTCGGTTATGCTGCTTGTTGCAATTATCGCCCTTTATCTCCATACCGGTACTTTTTCAATTCCGGCCATGATGGGGCAGAATTATTCAGGCACTATGCAGACGTGGGTATTTCTGGCCTTCTTTCTGGCCTTTGCCATCAAGGTTCCCATGTTTCCGTTTCATACCTGGTTACCGGCAGCCCATGTTGAAGCGCCTACTGCCGGTAGTGTGGTGCTTGCCAGCGTATTGCTGAAGATGGGTACCTATGGCTTTCTCCGTTTTTGTCTGCCTATAACACCTCTGGCTACCATGACCCTGGCACCTTATATATTATATCTGTCAGTTGCCGGTATACTTTATGGCGGATTAACCGCTCTTGGTCAGTCCGACATGAAAAAGCTTATTGCCTATTCGAGTGTCGGCCATATGGGTTTTGTTACCCTGGGAATTTTTGTTCTCAACACCAGTGGAGTTGAGGGCTCGATACTGCAGATGATTAACCATGGTGTTACCACCGGCGCATTATTTCTCTGTGTTGGTATGATGTATGAGAGAACCCATAGTCGTGAGTTGGCTGATCATTCCGGCATAGCAAAGAATCTGCCCATTTTTGTTACATTTTTAACTATATTCTCATTGTCGTCACTCGCCTTTCCAGCTACAAACGGGTTCGTTGGTGAGTTCCTGATTCTGGTCGGTGGTTTTACTAAAAATAAAATTGTTGCAGGATTTGCCGTACCTGGCGCACTCCTTGCTGCTGCTTACATGTTCAGACTGCTGGAGAAAGTTTTATTTCGCGGCCCGGGACGGCCTGATCTGGCAGATTTGAATTTAAGGGAGATTGCGACCCTTGCTCCCTTGTTAGTGTTTGTTTTCTGGATTGGACTTGCGCCGGAACCTTTTATGAATGTAATGCATGCTTCAGTGGCTCATTTACTTCATCAGGTCGATATCGCCCAGGTTGCTCATAATGCACCGATTACTGTTGCCTTGATCCCATAGTCAGGCCGACAAAAAATTGATAACAGCTCGTAGGGAAAAAAAATGTTATTTGCTCCTGAGTTAGTACTTCTACTAGGCAGTCTTTTGATTTTCTTCCTTTCTCTTGGTGATTCAGATGGAAAGGGCGCTAAGAATCTGGCCATATTACTTGGCCTTGCCAGTTCCGCATTATGCTATATTACCTTGTTCCAGCAAGGAAATCTCTTTCTTGACGCTTATCGAATTGATCTTTTTTCACAGCTTTTTAAGCTTGTTATATCAATTGGTATGACCTGCGTTGTTATATTAGGCGCTGACCTGAAAGGTCTTAACAAGAATATAAGGCCTGAATATTATATGTTTATGGTTCTAAGCTGCCTGGGTCTTATGATGCTGGTCAGTTCTGTAGAGTTGATTACCCTGTTCGTTGCACTTGAACTTTCATCATATTCATTATATCTGATGGTTCCGATGCGAGATGATACCACCGGCATCCGTATTCAGATGGAAGCCGCAATAAAATATATAATATTTGGTGTGGTTGCTACTGGTGCCATGCTTTATGGTATGAGCTATATTTTCGGTCTGACCGGATCTACTCATCTATCTGTCGTAGTTCCGGCTCTTCAGTCTCTTGCCGGCCAACCTGCAGCTATGCTTGCCATTGCTCTCTTCATGTTTGGTTTCTTTTATAAACTTGCGGTATTTCCCTTCCACTTCTGGGTACCGGATGTATATCAGGGAGCCTCCAATGCAACTACCGCGTTTATAGCCTCAGTTCCTAAAATGGGCGCTGTTGCTTTGTTAATCAGGATTACTACTTTTGTTGGTGTTGGAGATAATCATGTTATTATTAATATGCTTATTGTCCTGGCATTATGTTCGATGTTTTATGGTAACCTCTCCGCCCTTGTTCAGACAGATGTTAAAAGAATGCTTGGTTTTTCAGGTATAGCTCATGCAGGATTTGTCCTGCTTGGCCTCCTCACCTTAAAAGATTCCGGTTTTGCTACTTCAATGTATTATATAACAGGGTATCTGGTTATGAACCTGGCTTGTTTCCTGGTTATCTGCAGTGTGTCTAAAGATGGTGAGAATGTTTCTATCGAAGATCTGAGCGGCTTGCATAAACGGGCTCCCCTTCTTGCCTTAACTCTTGGAATTGGGATGTTTGCCTTGGCCGGGATTCCTCCATTTGTTGGATTTATGGGTAAATTTATGCTGTTAACCGGGGCATTAAAGGCTGGACATCTTCCACTGGTAATTCTTGCCGCAATTAATACAGCTATAGCAATTTATTATTATCTGTCTGTTGTTCGTGTGGCTTTCTGTAGTTCACCTGATGATAGACCTTCTGTAACAGTCGACCCTCTTGTTGGATTAGTCAGTGTCTTCCTGATGGTTGTTATAATTGCCATGGGGGTTGCTCCTGCTCCTATTCTTGAGATTGCTACTACTGCGGTACAGGCAATTCTTTAGTTGATTTGCACTGCTCCAGGAGGCTGTCCGAGAATAGCGAACCTGCTGCAAAATGTGAGTTAACTATTTTCGATCAGGCAGGCGCAGCATACTTGCGCTATGTAAGACAGCCTGATTGTGCGCAGATATTAAGTGCAGCTGAATAGTTACCTTTATTTTTGCTCATTTGAGCTGTACGAGATGTTCATTTGAGTGAATTTGAAATATGTACGAGTTGTTTTAAGGCTTCGAATTGCGCTTTAGAATGCGCTGTTATTGAAGTTATTTTTGAGTGAGTCCCCTAAGAATACCAAGATTGATATATCCTCTTCATATTTTGACCTTCCTGAGTATAATTTTTGTTGACCTGTCCTGTCTTCTGTCCAGAAAACCCGTTTGACTTGACATTTAAAATTAAAAAGGATAATGTAGCTCTTTTGAGCGGACATAGCTCAGCTGGTAGAGTACAAGCTTCCCAAGCTTGGTGTCGCGGGTTCGAACCCCGTTGTCCGCTCCACCTGAAGAGTTATTCATATACGAAACTGGTTAAGTTCAGGTTACATTTCCTGATTGTTTTGATATGATGTTTAAAGTCGGCATAAATTTATGCTTTTTATTTAATTTTAAAGTGGGCTTTGCCCGCTTTTTTTTATGTGTATGCAGGAAGTAAACTTTTCAGATCAATTAATTAATAAAATTTCTGGCCTTGTTCAACCTGTAATTGTTGAATTAGGCCTGGAACTTGTTGATATCCAATTCAGGACTGAAAGTGCCGGCTGGATTTTACGCTTTATTATTTATAAGCCTGATGGTCTGCAATTGGCTGATTGTGTTGCAGTCAGCAGACAGATAAGTTACCTGCTGGATATAGAAGATATTATACCCCAGAAATATCATTTAGAGGTTTCTTCTCCCGGACTCGACAGGCCCTTAAGTACTCGTAGGGATTTTGAGCGAAATAAAGGGGAAAAAGTGATAATTAAGATTATTAATGATGATAATACCAGGGTTCTGACAGGTGTTATTGAGATGCTTATTGATAATGAAGTTGTTATAAAGACAGATCAAAGGAATGAAAGAGTAAATATTAATGATATTAATAAGGCTGAATTATTAATTGAGTTCTAGGAGTCTTAGATTGTTTTATTTGGACTTCTGCTACTATGCTGTGCCGGCCTTAAGGTTTAAGATTACGACATAGATTTCTAGTCACTTATAATTGATTTTTGTGTTATTTGTACCTCTCGAGTGAGATTAAAAAGAATTCGAATAAGCCTGATAGTATTTTCCCGCGTTAGTGGGCCGGGTTTTTATTTGACAGTAGGCTTTTTCTGTCAAATCAAGGCATTTTGAAAATATAAGCGCAGACATATAATAGATATCCTGGAGTCTCCCCATACTTGCTTTCCGGAACATTGTTTTTTCAAAATAACACAGAGTCTGGCAGGAAAGAGTGGTACGAGACTCTGCAGCAAAGGCATTTTTGGACAGCCTTCTGCTTTCTTATTGTCCGTTATAAGTACCATGATACTATTCATAACTACGCATTTTATAGAATATTTTCTTTATTATTCTGTAACTACTCACTGGGTAAGCGCCTTAATTGCGCTAACCACCCTAATTGTAACTGGTTACAGGGTGTCGGAGATTTCTGCAATCAGTCCGGTGCAGCGTATTAGTCATACGTAGGCCGGACTGATTCAGGAAAGGCGTGCTTGCGAGATTGCGGATTAGGTGCCCTGTGAGCAGTTACATTATTCTTTCAGTCCGTAAACCGGCTGCAATGAGAACCTGTTAATAGAGTCTTGAAATTAATGACAGGCACTCAGACGTAAGGCACTAATGTATGTAAGACACCAGTGGTGAAATTAATGATTACTGATTTAAAGAGAATAATTGATCAAATAAGCCGGGATAAGGGCTTTGATAAGAAATTGTTGATTGAAGCAATTGAAGAGGCAGTTTATTCTGCGGCTAATAAACGGTATGGTCAGCGGCGTGATATAGAAGTTCGTTTTAATGAGGAGTTCGGAGAAATTGAACTCTTTCAGTTTCGTACTGTTGTCGAACATGTCGAGGATGAGCAAACCCAGGTCGGTCTTGAGGAAGCAAAGAGATTGGATCCGGATGTTGAGCTTAATGATGAACTGGGATCTAAAATGGATAATGTTGCTGATTTAGGCCGTATTGCCGCTCAATCAGCAAAGCAGGTTATTATTCAAAAGATGAAGGATGCCGAGTCTAATGTTATTTACGAGATGTATAAGGATAGGCAGGGAGACATAATTAATGGTATTGTCCAGCGTTTTGAACGCGGCAATATGATTGTTAATCTTGGTCGAACTGATGCCATACTGCCAAAGGGTGAGCAGATGCCTCGTCGTTCTTTTCGGCAGGGGGACAGAATCAGGGCTTATCTGCTCGAGGTAAGACAATCTGTTCATGAGCCTCAGTTAATCTTGAGCCGTAAAAGTGATGATTTCTTGATAAAGCTTTTTACAGTTGAGGTCCCGGAAATTTCTGAAGGGATAGTGAAAATTATTAAAGCCTGTCGTGAGCCTGGTGCCCGGGCGAAGATTGCTGTTTTATCCACAGAACCGGATGTCGATCCGGTAGGCGCATGCGTTGGAATGAAAGGGTCACGGGTTCAGAATGTTGTTCAGGAACTACAGGGTGAGAAAATTGATATTGTCCCTTGGAGCCCGGATCCGGCCAAGTATGTTTCGAATGCCCTGGCACCGGCTCAGATTTCCCTGGTAATAGTTGAAGAAGATAAGAAAACCATGCTGGTCGTAGTTCCTGATGATCAATTATCACTGGCTATTGGCCGAGGTGGACAGAATGTTCGACTGGCATCTCATCTGCTTGGCTGGCGGATCGATGTTAAGAGTGAAGATAAATATAATTCAATGACGGAAGAAGGTTTTCAATCCCTGATTGCCTTGCCGGGTATTGATAATCAGTCTGCTGAAAAATTATATGATTCCGGCTTTGCTTCTGCTCGCGATATTGCTGAATCTACGGCTGATGAACTGTGTGAAATTCTTGTTGATTATGATGAGGAAAAGGCTGTTGTTTTAATATCAGCTGCTAACAAATTCCTGGCTGAGCAGGAAGCGGTCAATGATGCAGTAGATGATAAATCTACTGAGCAGGCTGATGATTCATCTACTGCTGAAAAGCAAGAGCCTGATCAGCCTGTTCTTGAAGGAGAGGCAGCAGTTGGGCAAACTGAAACTGAGGTTGATGATAATTCTCAGGATGGTAATGGCTGAACCTGTTCGTACCTGCCTGGGTTGCGGTAAAAAATTTGTTAAATCTAAATTACTGCGTTTCGTTTTAGTCGTAAATAAAGTTGTGCCGGATACCGGAGCACTGGTGTCGGGCCGTGGCGCTTATTGTTGTCGGGATGAAAAGTGTATTAAGCTTTTTGTGAAAAATAAAAAAAGAGTATCCAGGGCTTTTCGCCGGGATATATCAGATATCAGAATTGAGTTGGCATTAATTTTCAGGAGTCAGGAATGAGGAAAATCAGGGTATACGAGTTGGCTAAAGAAGCCGGTATGGATAGTAAGGAGCTGGCAGCTAAACTCATTGAACGTGGCTACAATATTAAAGCCTATAATTCTACTCTAGATGAGGAAACAGCCAACCGTGTTCGAGATGAGTTTCACATAATTAAAACCACGGTACAGGAGAAACGCATACAGGCTAAGGGGCGGACAACTATTATTCGGAGAAGAAAAAAGGTTGTGGAGACTACTGAAGAACCTCCTGAGGTTACTGGTGAAAAGCCGGAGCCGGCTGTGCATGAAGAACCTCCTGACGCATCTGCGTTGCCGATTACTCCAGAGCCTCTTTCAGTGCCCGAGCAGACGATAAAACCTGAAAATCCTTTGCCGCCGGAGTTGCCGGTTACGCCTGAGCCTGAGCCTGAGCCTGAGCCTGATCAGGTAGAAAGTAAAGATGAAGATGTTCAAGTTGATGAATCTTTAGAAAAAAGCGCTGAAAAAGTTAAAGTAGAAGATGATGTAGAAGTTTCCTTGCCTGATACTTCAGTTTCTGAGGGATCGGTTAAGGAGAAAAAAGAAAAAACTTCGCCACCTGCCCCTGAGGATGATATCAAGTCGGTAAATGAAGATCTGGTTGTCCCCGTCGAGGCAGGTAAGCCTGAAGTCAAGGAGAAAGAAACGGTTTCTCCACCTATCCCGGAAGAAGATAAGCCTGTTGCAGGGAAACAAGAAGTTGCTGAAAAAATTGTTAAGCCACTACCAAAACGAAAAGGATTGGCAAAAATTATTGGCCGGACGAAGTTACCCTTACCGGTTGAAGAACATAAGCCTAAAAAAACAACCAGGCCTAAAAAAAATAAAAAGGTTACTGCTCCTGCGCCTCAGAAAGATGTTGTACCTGGTCGGAGAGCAGATGCTTCTAAAGGTAAAAAGTCTAAACGATTCGTAAAATTTACTCATCAGGACAGCGGTGGCAGGTTTAAAAAAGGTAGTAAGCGTCGTGGCGGGGCAGACGTTGAGATGGAGGATCTGGCAAGGTTGGGAGGTCGCCTGGCCGCAGGAGTCAGGATAGGACGTGGACCACGCAGCCAAAAAAAGAAACGTAAAGACGCATTTCATGAAGTTTCTGAAACCAAGGCCATTAAAAAGCGAATTAAAATTTATGAAACTATTAAGGTAGTTGATCTTGCCCATCGTATGGGCATTAAGGCTAATGAAGTTATTGCCAAGCTGATTGGCCTGGGTGTGATGGCTACCCTTAATCAAGCTCTTGATGTGGATACCGCAACTCTTGTTGCCAGTGATTTTGGTTACGAGGTTGAGCAGGGAATTACTGAGGAGCAGTCTGTTGTTGATCTTGACGAACAGGAAAAGGGCGGATCTGAGATTTACCGGCCACCGGTAGTAACGGTCATGGGGCATGTTGATCATGGTAAAACCTCGATTCTTGACGCAATCCGTAAAACAGATGTGGCAGCTGGTGAGGCTGGGGGTATTACTCAGCATATCGGGGCCCATTATGTCAGGTCTGCCCATGGTGATCTGGTTTTTCTCGATACTCCGGGGCATGCGGCATTTACGGAAATGCGATCCAGGGGAGCTAAGGTTACAGATGTTGTTGTTCTGGTTGTTGCCGCTGACGACGGGGTAATGGATCAGACTCGTGAGGCAATAAATCATGCCCGTGCTGCCGGGGTGCCGATTATGGTAGCGGTGAACAAAATAGATAAACCTGATGCTGACCCGGCCAGGGTTCAACGAGAGCTGGCCGAGTTGGGGCTGGTTCCGGAAGATTGGGGCGGTGATGTAATTTATTGTGAAACATCTGCTAAACAGGGTACAGGCGTTGAAGAGTTGGTTGAGAATATTCTTCTGCAGACTGAAATATTGGAATTAAGGGCTGATCCTGTCCGGCGGGCCAAGGGCAGGGTGATTGAGGCCCAGTTGCATAAAGGGCGTGGAGCGGTTGCGACTGTTATAGTTAAGCATGGAACTTTGCGGGTCGGTGATTCCTTTGTTGTCGGGCAATATGCCGGTAAAGTACGCTCCCTGACTAATGACAGGGGAAAAATTGTAAAAGAGGCCGGTCCTTCAGTGCCGGTAGAAATTCAGGGCTTAAGCGGTGTACCCCTGGCTGGAGATGAATTTGTCGTTGTTGCAGATGACAAAATGGCGAAAAATGTCAGTGCCAGCAGACAGATTAAAAACCGTGAGGCAGAACTGGGCAGTACTACCAAAATTTCACTTGATAATCTTTTTGAGAAACTTCATGAAGGCGAACTTAAAGAGCTTCGCGTTCTGTTGCGGGCAGATGTCCAGGGAACACTGGAGGCATTTGGTAAAGCTTTGGAAAAACTCAGTACTGATGAAATTAAGGTAAAAATTCTTCACGAGGGAACCGGTACTATAATTGAATCTGATATTCTTCTGGCTGCTGCTTCCGATGCCCTGATAATTGGATTTAATGTCAGGCCATCATTGAAGGTGCAGGATCTGGCGAAAAAGGAAAATGTTGATTTACGTTTTTATGATGTTATCTATCACGCTCTTGATGATATAAAACTGGCTATGGTTGGGATGCTTGATCCGACCTTTGTGGAGAAGGTTATCGGTACGGTTGAGGTCAGGCAGACATTTCATGTGCCAAAGGTCGGGACTATTGCCGGATGTTATGTTACCGATGGTCTGGTCAGTCGTAATGCCAAGGTTAGATTGATCCGCGATGGGGTAGTCATTTTTACCGGAGCCATTGCTTCCTTGAAACGTTTTAAAGATGATGCCAGAGAAGTACAGGCCGGTTATGAATGTGGTATTGGTATTGAAAATTATAACGATATTAAGGTCGGTGATTTGATCGAGGCTTTTATTCTTGAGGAAACTACTCCTCATTTATAGATAGGGCGTAACTGCTCACAGGGCACCGCATATTCGGAGTCGAAGTTTATGCCCTGTTTTTAAGGGTGCTTACCTCCGCGATCAGTCCGGCTTACGTATGAC
>JANTFJ010000075.1 GCA_024763495.1 Desulfobulbaceae bacterium
TGCCTTGTTTGAGCCCGCAGGGCGAGTTTGGCAACTTTAGCGAAATGAGCCGTTGGAAAAACAGGCAATCGAGCGCCAGGAAGCGCTAAAAACAGCATGGTTGACAGCATGCACGTTTCTAACCGGACAGTTCTGGATGCTGTCATACTTCTGTTTTTTTCATCACCATATACTGCTGGGCAATGGACAAAATATTATTCACCAACCAGTACAGTACCAGACCGGCAGGAAAATTCAAAAACATAAAGGTAAAAATAATGGGCATGAACAGCATCATCTTCGTCTGCAGGGCATCGCCGGTCGTTGGGCTCATCTTTTGCTGCAAGAGCATGGTAACCCCCATTAAAATAGGGGTTACATAATAGGGATCTTTCGCCGCCAAATCCTGGATCCACCAGAAAAAAGGAGAATGCCTGAGTTCAATGGCAACCATCAATCCCCGGTAAAGACCAAAAAAGACCGGGATCTGTACCACAATAGGCAAACAGCCGCCAAAAGGGTTGACCTTATACGTCCGGTAGAGATCCATCATCTCTTTTTGCTGCCGGGCCTTGTCATCCTTGTATTTTTCCTTCATTTTGGCAACTTTGGGCTGGATGGCCTTCATCTTGCTCATCGACTGGTAACTTTTCTGCGAAAGCGGATAGAAAACCAGTTTAATCAAAATGGTTACCAGAATAATCGCTAAACCGTAATTGTGCAGGTAACGATTGAAGAACTTGAGCAATTGAACCAGTGGCCGGGCAATGATCCCAAACCAGCCAAAATCAACAGATTTATCAAGGTCAAGGTTAAACTTCTTCAAATAATCAAATTCTTTCGGACCGACAAAAACTCTATAATTGCCACCTTCCTTCAATTTCATGCCGGTCTCAACAATGGTGGCCTCAGGTTTATCGATCACCCCGGCGGTTCTACCAACCGCAGAGGGCTCCTGAGGCATAATGGCCGCCAAAAAATATTTGCTGGTATAACCTATCCACTTGACTTTGCCATCCAGCTCCATTGTTTTAATATTTTTTTGTTTTTTGGATTGTTTGAAAAGCTTACCATCCACATAGGCCTGCGGCCCACTGTAGACATAGGACCTTTTCTTTTTGACGTTGGGGAAAATTTCATGGGACCAGGCCAGGCTGGTTGAATCAAGGGATATCTTTGCCCCATGAGAATCATGTAGTTCATAGGAAAGATCAACATAATACTCGCCTGGATAAAAAACATATTTTTTCACCAGGACCATACCGTTTTCCAGGGCAGAACGGAGGGTAATCGGCAGGGGCTTATCATGCAGTTCCAAAGTCTTATCGTCTGTACTATCGGCTTTGTAAAGAAAACCCCGATCACTGAAAACCTTACCGCCCAGAGCAATTTTTCCTGACAAAGGAAGGTAGGAGCTATCAACGACATTAACCATCTCGAGCAGGGGACTGTCGGCTGAAATATCTTTGCGATACTTTTTCAGGGTAAATTTCTTCATTACCCCCCCCGCCGTATCAATCACGCAGGTATACAAAGACGATTCAATGGTGATATCCTCACCATCAACTTTCGGAGTGGGGGCACTGTGAGCTAGCCGGGGTGCGGCTTTTTCAGCCTTTGCTTCCACCGGAATGGCACTATCTTTTCCGGCCTTCGCTGCTGCTGGCTTCTGGGCAGCATGTTGAGCCACCGGCGGATTCGCGGGAACCGGCTTACGGGGAGGGAAAATAAATTGATAACCCATGAGGACAGCCAGAGATAAAGCAATGGCTAAAATGGTCCGTTTTTCCATAGATACTCCATGACCCTGGTTGGGCCAGTTAAAATTATTACCCGGGATATGATCCTGAACGCATATCCGGAAACAGGACGCTTAGGCCGGGTCACTGCCACCGGGAAAAAAGGGATTACAACGTAGAATTCTCAAACCAGCTTTTATGGTTCCCCGGATAATGCCGTAACGTTCAATAGCATCCAGGGCATACTGGGAACAGGAAGGAACAAAGCGGCAGGAATGACCCATATAGGGTGATATCAAGACCTGATAAATTTTTATTGGCACGCAATAAAGCTTTATCAACATGTTGACACGTTTTTCGTCAAATTCCCCGATTTTTTCATTCTCAATAAAAGAGGAGATAATTCCCGGACTACATCATCAAGAGAGACCAGGGAATAATTCTTTTTGACCACCACGGAATAATCCATACCCGGAAGAAAAAGGTCCTTGTGTAATCGGTAAAATTCTCGAAGCAACCGTTTTATCCGATTTCTTTTTACGGCATTACCAACTTTTTTACTAACAGTGACGCCAATGCGGGAAGGACCAGATCCCCGATCCAGGCAAAATATGATAAAATGAGCGCTGTACTTTTTCCGCCCCCGGGCAAAACATGCCAAAAAATCGCGACGCTTAAGAATCCTTTCCTGCTGAGAAAAACCCTGTTTTTTCATAAAAACTATGGATTTAAGCGTTTTCTCCCCTTTTGCCTTCTTCTTTTCAAGATAAGTCTGCCAGCAGCAGTGCTCATGCGTCGACGAAAACCATGGGTTCTCTTCTTTTTTAAGTTACTGGGCTGAAATGTTCTTTTCATGGTTATTTATGACCTTTCCCGACTTGTCAACGCTCTCTACACCCGGCCTCTCATGGTGCTCCTATAAAAGCACAGGCATAAGCGTCATAATAAGGGTGCTCCACAATACGGCACCTCACCACCGATACGCATATGGTAGTCCCAACGGGACTCGAACCCGTGTCCCCGCCGTGAGAGGGCGATATCCTAGGCCACTAGACGATGGGACCAAAATGGCTGGGAGACCAGGATTCGAACCTGGGTTGACGGAGTCAGAGTCCGTAGTCCTGCCGCTAGACGATCCCCCAGCATAAATTTGCGTCGGCGAAACTAACACCAATAACTTGATTTGTCAATCACATATTCTTTCCAATCGTCGGAAAAATTCAGTACTGCCCGGTAAAAAGTTTGTACAATACCTCGCCATGACGCTGGCGGCCACGTAACAACGAAGATGGGGTTTTAATGAAACCATCGACGTTGAGTTAGGCAAGATATTAAACATCCAGGTTGGAAACCAGGAGGGCATTATCCTCGATAAAATTCCTCCGTGGAGCAATCTGGTCTCCCATTAATACAGTAAATATCTCATCCGCTTCAACATCGTCCTCCACCCTCACCTGCAGGAGTTTTCTACTCTCGGGATTCATCGTCGTTTCCCATAATTGATCTGGATTCATCTCTCCCAGGCCTTTATATCGCTGAATAGACGTGCCGGACTTCCCAATTTCCAGTATTTTCAGCAGCAGCTCTTCCTTGGTTTCCACTTCCTGTACATCACTTTTATTCATCAACATGAAGGGTGGATTTTCAAGTTGTTTTAAACTTTCATTAAGCTGGACAAGGGTTTCAAATTCAATAGATTTTATCAATCTCATATCAAGGGGGAAAACCCTTTTTCCCTGTTCATCCGCAATGATCAACTTGGTAATGTTGCTTTCCTCATCAAAAGAAAACTCTTTAATCTGCATCTTTTTTTCCACCAGGAGTGCGGCAAAATTCTTTATTTTTCTTTCATCCTGGAGCTGTTCACGACTGGTAATATTCTTTTTCATCAACAGCTTAATAAACTGCGGCGTATAACCTTTTTTCACCAGTCTATCCATAAAATATTTGTAGGAAACCAGTTTAAGAAGTATCTGCACTAACGCCGGACCCCTTATTTCCCGACTGGATTTTTTGATGGTGACCACCATATCCTTCGTATTTTTTTTAATGATAAATTCATTCAACTCCTTATCCGTACTCAGGTATTCCGAAGATTTTCCCCGGCTGACTCGATAAAGTGGCGGTTGGGCAATAAACAGATGACCTTGCTCCACAAGGGAAGTCATCTGGCGAAAAAAGAAGGTTAACAACAAAGTACGAATATGAGATCCGTCAACATCCGCATCCGTCATGATAATAATCCGATTATAGCGCAATTTTTCCAGGCTGAATTCATCCGGACCAATACCGGTTCCCAGCGCCGCGATCAGGGTTTTTATTTCTTCACTGGCCAACATTTTATCAAAACGGGCCTTTTCTATATTCAGTATTTTTCCCTTAAGGGGCAGAATAGCCTGATTTTTACGATCCCTCCCCTGTTTGGCCGAACCACCGGCAGAATCACCCTCGACAATGAATATTTCACAAAACTGGGCGTCTTTTTCCTGACAATCAGCGAGTTTCCCCGGCAACATGGATGATTCCAATAAACCTTTTCTGCGGGTTAATTCACGTGCCTTCCGTGCCGCTTCCCGAGCTCTGGCGGCATCTACTATTTTATGGATAATCGTATTGCCGATGCCGGGATTTTCCTCAAGGAAATTACCCAAACGTTCATTAATCAGTGATTCTACCAGTCCTTTTACTTCACTATTGCCCAATTTAGTTTTCGTTTGTCCCTCAAACTGGGGATCAGGTATTTTGACACTGATAACGGCAATCAGACCTTCACGTATATCATCACCACTGATGTTAACTTTCTTCCCTTTCAGGATATTTTTTGCATTGATATAACTGTTGATCGTCCGGGTTACCGCCGCCTTAAACCCAACCAGATGACTTCCTCCCTCGTGGGTATTAATATTATTTGCAAAAGTGTAAATTTGCTCTTTATAGCCATTATTATACTGCATGGCTACCTCGATCTCCACATCTTCCCTTTTTCCGGAAATATATATAGGCTGTTTATGTAAAGGCGACTTATTTTTCCCCAAATACTCCACAAAGGAGATAATTCCACCTTCATACAAAAACTCACGTTTTTTTCCGCCATTCCGTTCATCTTCAACAATAATTTTTATGCCGGAGTTTAAAAAAGCAAGTTCTCTCAAGCGTCTCGTAATAATGTCAAAATTAAAAGTTGTCTGTTCAAATATTTCCGGGTCAGGCTTGCAGTGAACTCGGGTTCCCGTTCGTCGTGTTTTTCCAATAACGGTCAATTCCGTAATTTTATGACCCCGCTCATACCGCTGGGTATACACTTTCCCATCCCGACGTATTTCTATTTCCAAATACTCCGTTAAGGCATTGACCACAGAAACACCTACACCATGCAATCCTCCTGATACTTTATAAGCCGAATTATCAAATTTTCCCCCCGCGTGAAGTTTTGTCAAAACCAACTCCACCGCAGTCAGGCCTGTTTGAGCATGAATGTCAACGGGGATACCCCGTCCATCATCTTCGACCGTTACCGAATCATCCACATGCACTGTTACCGATATATTTTTACAGTACCCTGCCAAAGCTTCATCAATACTGTTATCTACTAATTCATAAATCAGGTGATGCAAACCGGCTACATCCGTACTGCCGATATACATGGCCGGCCTTTTCCTTACCGCTTCCAATCCTTCTAAAAGCTTAATTTCCTCAGCATTATATGTTTTTGTCATTGTCATCCTTATCATCCCAAATATGTATTATTTACCAAGAGTATCCGGTATACTTTTTGCGTTGTTTTGAAGTCGGCAACCAGTGCTCCTCACCTTTTCATCGGCATAATCCCATTAATATTATTATCGTTTCCACTTTCTTTAAAAATACAAGGCTGCATTCCGCTACTGATATAAAGATTTATGTCTTTAGCCGACGATACCTGGAGAAAATCCAAAAGATAACGAATATTAAAAGAAACAGTAAAAGGCTCCCCGCTAAAAGATACTATCATATCTTCCTGGGCGTTTCCCATCTCAGGATTATTAATATTGATAGTCACTTTATTTTCACTGAATCTCATGATTATCCCTTTATATTTATCATGGGCAAGAATATTCATTCTTTTTAAAATCTGCAAAAAATGATCCCTGTCCAGTTTAATATCATGGGAGAAACTTGCAGGTATCATTTTGCGATAGTCTGGAAAATTTCCATTGAGCATTCTTAAAATCATGATGAACGTTTCACCCGTTACATAAACATCATTGCCGGTAAAACTTATTTGAAGTGTTTCTTCATCTGAAAAAACATTTTTTATTTCCATCAGACTTTTTCTGGAAAAAATGCGACTTTCACCAAGGTTTATATGGCCATCAACTTTATCCGTCTTAGCTACGGAAACCCTATGCCCATCAGTGGAAACAAAGGTTAATTGCGTGATATCCTTATTATCGTTTGTAGAATCAACCTCAACATAAATGCCTTCCAAATTGTAGCGGGGGTCAGAAATACGAGCAACGGAAAATACCGTTCTTTCTATCAGGTTTTTCAACTCTTCCGCCTTGATAGTGAAAAAATCTTCCGGGGGATTAAAATCTATAACCGGAAAATCTTCCCATTTGGCACTGAGGATATGAAAAAAACTTTTATTGTCCCTGATAGTTATGAGATTATCGTCCTCCTTTTTTTCTAAAATAATATTGTCATCATCCAAGCTTCTTATGATTTCAAATATTTTCTTTCCATTGACACAAATAATACCTGCCTCTTTCATGATAATAGGAAGTGTAGCTCTGGCGCTACAATCAATATCAAAAGCTGTAATGGAAGCAGTATTATTTTCAGCTTTAATCAAAATATTATGGGAATACTGGAGGGCTGATGTTTTTTCCAGGATATATTGAATTTTTTGTAAGCTGCTCATTAAATAATTTCTTTTTATGATTATTTCCATTGTATATTCCTTAAAATATTAAAAAAATATAGTAGTAATAGTAAAAGCTGTTAATTTGTGTATAAGTATGTTAACTCTATAATTTTATTAAATAATAACTGTCAAATTCCCTGTTGATAGAAATTGGTTTTTTAAAGGACATAAAACAAATTTTTTTTTAAAGGGGATAATTTTGTTTTTCTATCACATGAAAAAACAAGTTAACTCAAAAATAATTGACAGAGTAGTAAACAACAATTCAAAGTCTTATTTTTTAAGTTCTTTACTTATTTTATTGATAATATTTTGAATGGTACTATCTTCAAGCATTTTTTGCTTTATTTTTTTCTCCGCGTAAATAACGGTTGAATGATCTTTTCCACCAAATTTGTCAGCTATATCAGGGTACGAACAGTGAGTTAAGTGACGAGCGAGATACATGGCTATTTGTCTGGGTATGACGATATTTCTCGTTTTTTTTCGGGATCGAATATCGGATGTTTTAAGATGGTAATAATCAGCTGTTTTAGCAATAATTTCATCTACTGTAATTATTTTTTCATCCAGTTTTATAATATCTTTAAGCACTTTATTGACGAAATCAATGGTTATTTCCTGCCTGTTTTCAAAAGAGGAGAAAGCGGCAATGCGCAGCAATGCTCCTTCCAATGTGCGAATATTTGAGGAAACATTTTCCGCCAGGAAAAAAGCAACTTCCGTGCTGAGATCAAGATTTTCCTGATTTGCCTTAGTGATTAAAATAGCAACCAGTGTTTCGTTGTCCGGAGGTTGAATATCGGCAATCAGACCCCACTCAAAACGAGTTCGCAGCCGGTCTTCAAGTTTGGGAATATCCATGGGAAATTTATCACTGGTCAGGACAATCTGTTTGTGGCTTTTATAGAGGGCATTAAAGGTGTGAAAAAATTCTTCCTGGGTACGTTCTTTACCGGCTATGAATTGGATATCATCGATGAGCAGGACGTCCATTTGCCGGTATTTATGGCGGAATTTGGGCATTTTATCTTCTTTTAATGCCCCGATAAGATCATTGGTAAAATCTTCTGAAGTAACATAATGTGGTTTCAAATTTGGATTGAATTTACTGATATGGTTGCCGATTGCGTGGAGAAGATGCGTTTTCCCCAGGCCCGCACTGCTGTAAATGAACAGAGGATTATAACTTGACCCAGGCTGTTTGGCAACCGCCAGGGCCGCAGCATGGGAAAATTCATTGGAAGGTCCCACCACAAATTCTGAAAAAGTATATTTTGGATTAAAAGGTGAATCTTTTACCTGAACTTGGGGAGAGGATTCCGATGCAGGCGATTGTTCCGTATCCAGATTGTTTTGTTTTAAATAATGAGGAGTTTTTTTAGCAACCACATAAGAAACTGATATATCCTGGGAAGATACCTTGGCAAGGGCATCTTCTATGGCGGTAGGATAATTTTCGGCCAACCAATCCTTGAAAAAACGATTAGGCACTTCCAGGGTAAGTACTGATTCCGCCATTTTCTTGATTTTAATAGGTTTAAACCATGTCAGGTAATTATGTTCATTAACCTGTCCCCTGATATGGTCAAGGACTTGTGACCAGAGATGATTATGCATGAGAAAAAAAGACTTATTTTCAATAGGTTAGATAAATAAAGAAGCGAACCCCTAATGGTAGCAGATCAACATTTTTTTGACAATAAAAATTTTTTACGGTAAGGAGAAAACCTTTTGATTAACACGGCAAAAATTCTGGTTATTTATAGCGATGATCATAAGCCTGGAAAAGAAAACTTTTCCGGACAAGCAGCAGACAGTTCGTAGATATGGGACAGTTTAATGATGTTTTTTCACCTGTCACCGATTATGCTTTTCATGATGATCATGGCTGACATAGTCTTTGGTGAGTATCCGTTGCCTTTTCCTCATCCAGTGGTGTTGATAGGTCGTTTCATCGATATGCTGGAAAACGGCTTGTATCCCCTTTGTGAGCAGGATAGTAAGAGACAGTTTCTGGCTGGCGCAATCCTGGTATTGATCGTTTGCCTGCTGACTTTTTTTCTGACTTTGGGAATTATCCAGTCAGCATATATGCTCTCATCTTTTTTAGGATGGTTGGTGGTTCTTTTTTTGGGTTATACCACACTGGCTTCAACCGGCCTGGCGCGGGCCGCCGCAAAAGTTATTACGAGCTTGGAAAAGGGAGGAGTAGAGGGAGCCCGACAGTCATTATCCATGATTGTCGGTCGTGATACCGCTGCTCTTGATCGTGAGGAAATTTTAAAAGCTGTGATTGAAACAGTGGCTGAAAACACCAGCGACGCGGTTATTGCCCCGTTGTTTTACCTCTTGTTGGGAGGAGTCCCGCTGGCGATGACCTACAAAGCGGTTAATACGATGGATTCAATGATTGGTTATCGAAATGACCGGTATAAAAATTTTGGTACCATAGCGGCCCGCCTTGATGACCTGGCCAATTTTGTCCCAGCCCGCCTTTCAGGCGTGTTGATCCTTCTCGCCGGTTGGCTGCTGGGTTATGATCCCGGGCGTGGCTGGCGCGTCATGAAAAAATATCATCATGTTCATCACAGCCCCAACAGTGGATATCCTGAAGCGGCGATGGCCGGTATCCTGGGAATAGAACTGGGAGGACCCGGCAGTTATTTTGGTCAGATGGTGGATAAGGGAAGTATTGGAGAAGCCTTGTCACCGATAGATGAGCACCACGTAAAAGTGGCGGTAAAGGTTTTATATATCAGCACATTATTGATGACGGGCATGGGGCTATGGATAGTATGGTAAAGGAAGAGAGGCTGCCGGTTCATGGGGGGAAAGTCTTTCAGATTGCCCGGGAGATGGGGGTTGGAGTAGAAGAAATAGT
>JANTFJ010000076.1 GCA_024763495.1 Desulfobulbaceae bacterium
CGAAGTGAGTGTCAAATTATGGTCCAATTCCCTGCTATTGCAGGCTTTACGCGTAATTATATGATTAAATTTCACGAGGTCTATACTCAATAAATATCTGCATCATGATTGCAGATTCAACTGCCCCGAAGAGGCCTCTTTTTCCAAGCGGAGTCTTGGAAAAAGCGTAGAGCCTTAAATATTGCAAAGATTTACTCCCTGGTGAACGGTTACTAATCTGACAAAGTCGGGTATTTTCTGGAGGGTTGCCGGTCTCCTCTTGGCCCTCCGGGCCAGATGGCAAACAGCAACTTCTTATCATTCATTTAATCCCGGTTTATCGGGGTGATTCTCTATAACCTGAAGCTTCTTAACTCGAACCCTGACCGCCAGTTCATCATCAAGGCCGCAGACCGCCTTGAGCAATTCAAGGGGTTTGACGCCGGCCTTACTGGTTTCACTCTTCATGGTCAATTTTATCTTACCGACCGGGCTAAGGGCCAGCTCAACAACCTGGGGACGGCAATCAATCCGCCGTGCTTTTTTCTTGCGAAATACTGTGACAACAAATTCTTTAACGCTCATAAAGTCAGCTATAACTTGCGGGTTAACCGCTGTCGGCAGGCTCATCTCATAGCAGGATGTAATTCGGGAGGCAATATGACGGGACAGTGCTTTTTCAATGCCGAGCACCTTGATTCCCAGGGGCAGCAATCTGTTAATATCGCTTACAAGTAAGCCGGGATCAGCCAGGCGACTGTTTAATTCCATAACCAGGTATTCGGCCAGGCTTTCCGTACCAAGAGGCAAAGCCGGACTAAAGGACACCCTGGGACTGGGATTAAATCCTTTGGAAAAATTAAGGTCAATCTCCAGACGACGAAAAACCCGGAAAAACATCTGGATCAGTTCAAGGTGGCTTAAAAAACGGCCCCGATCCAGGCGGGAATAATTAAGCCGATAAAAAAAACGGTCCGAAGACGACGATTGATCAACCTGCTTCACAGCATCTGTTTTTCTGTCTTCAGGCAAATCATCCGGAGAAAAAATAATGGGTTTAACTATCTTAAAATCACACAGGCCACATTTCTGGCAGCCATGCACCCGACAATCCGGAGTATATTCCTGCCTAAGCCCTTTTTCATATTCCTGCTGAAAAAATTCCGGTTTTACTCCCGCATCAAGATGCTGCCAGGGTAAAATTTCATCAAAGTCCCGGCGGCGTAGATAGCTGTCAAGATCTATCCCCTCCTCTGCTCCGGCCTCCTGCCATTTATCCAGCCGAAAATGCTCTGACCAGCCGTCAAGGCAGGCACCAGATTGCCAGGCCCTGACAATAACGGCAGATAATCGCCGGTCTCCCCTGGACATTACCCCTTCCAGATAACTCTGGCGGGGATCAGACCACCTGAGCCGTAACCCTTTATCAGCAAGTTTCTCTTTTAAAAAATCAATTCGGGCAAAACTATCGTCAATTCCCAGCTGTTCATGCCACTGAAAAGGGGTGTGGGGCTTAGGGACAAAAGTTCCGGCGCTGACCGTAATCTTCCGGCCTCCTCCTTTACCCATCCTCAAGGCCTTATATGCCAGTTCCGGGATTGCAGCCAGGTCATCCTGTGTTTCCGTCGGCAGGCCAAACATAAAATAAAACTTTATCAGTTTCCAGCCCAGGGCAAAGGCATTCTCACAGGTAGCCATCAGGTCTTCTTCGGTAATCCCCTTGTTAATCACCTGACGCAAGCGGTCGGTTCCCGCCTCTGGAGCTACGGTAAAACCACTCTTCCGTACCCTTTTGATCTGTTCCATTATCTTCGGGGTAAGGGTACCGACCCGCATGGAGGGCATGGAAACCGAAACCTGCTGCCTGACAAAATAGTCCATCAGTCGAACCAACAGCCCGGACAGGCAGGAATAATCCCCGGTGGAGAGAGAGAGCAGGGCCATTTCTTCAAAGCCGCTCTGCTCAATGCCGCTTACCGCCCGCTCAAAAATCCACTCAGGTGAACGTTCCCGGACAGGCCGATAAATGATTCCGGCCTGACAGAAACGACAGCCCCTGGTACATCCCCTGGCAATCTCTATTCCCAGGCGGTCGTGAACAATCCTGTTAAGGGGAGTTATGGGCGGATCAAGGGCTGTAAATTTATTAAGATCAGGCAAGACGCGGCGACGAACCCGGGGATGGCCTGTTTCCATTCCCGCAAACTGACCACTGCCGTCATAGCGGGGCTTAAAAAGCGAAGGGACATAAACCCCGGCAACTTTACTTAAACAGGCGAGCAGTTCATTCCTGCTAAGCCCCTCCCGCCTGCCTCTGCCGACCAGATCAGCAATTTCCAGGACAGCGTCTTCCCCGTCTCCGAGCAGGATGGCATCGAAAAAATCAGCCACCGGCTCCGGATGGAAGGCGCAAGGGCCGCCGCCAATGACCAGGGGATCGGCTTCATCCCGCTCAGCCGCGTAGAAAGCAAGTCCAGCCAGCTCAAGCAGGGTTAAAATATTTGTGTAACAAAGTTCATAGGGCAGGGTTATGCCGAAGATATCAAAATCCCTGGCCGGATGGCGGGATTCCAGTGAACAAAGCGATATATTCTCCCGGCGAAGATAATCGACAAAATCAGTATCCGGCGTGTAAACGCGTTCAGCCAGGAGATCAGAACGGTTATTGATAATATGATACAGAATCTGCAGGCCCTGATGGGACATACCGATCTCGTAAAGATCAGGGAAAGCCAGGAGCCACCGCACTCCGGCCCCGGCCCAGTCTTTATGTACCGCGTTAAATTCATTACCGGTATAACGGCTCGGCTTTCTAACCCGAGCCAGGAAATCATCGGCCTCAGCACTTGAAACAGTGTCGCTCATGGTACCATCACCCGGCTGAATCCTGCCGGCAGATGACAGGAAAATTCTTCAGGCCCGAGAGCGACATTATCAAGCCAGCCTGTCAACTTAATCTCCATTGAACTGTTGTGGGCAGGAGATTCAATCGTAATACTGCCCGGCAGAGGACATGGGGCGGAAGTGTAAGCGTCATAAAGAACATTCATAACAATCTCATTATTCTTATCCATTATCAGGCGGCGTCGGATAACACCAGCCTGATCATCAAACAAAACCAGGCTTTCCTGACTGCCTTTACCGGCAAGCAATCTCAACCAATACCCCTGTTCCTGCCGCCCCCGGCTGACAGTCAAAATCTTAACAACCCCGGGAGCAAGACGACCGACAAGCCAGGAAAAGACAAAACCGGGCTGAAAACCATCCGGGGCGTATCCGGTAAATGTCCTGCCATGGACATTACCCTGATATGCCTTTGCCTGCGGCACTACCAGGTAATGAAAATATTCGCCGTCACTCAGCAGGACGACAAGGGGCTGACCCAGGGGGTTAATTCCGACAAACTTCAGGTAGGAAGGCGACATGGCCTGGAGGTAACCATTAACCACGCCATGATAAAAAAATGAATTAAATTCAATATCGGCCTCAGCATCAACTGAGCAGTCACACTGGCGCCAGGCCCCGACCATGGCCTTAAAACTTTCTACCACATCGCCGGTTTCCGCAGGATCAATTTCAACAGTTGCCGGCAGGGTTGTACAACCGTTTATTATCAACAGCAGAAGCAGAATGCCGCTAATTTTTTTCACGATTGACAATCTCGGTTATTTTCTTTTTAACTCTTTTTTTGTCAGTCTCACTCTGGCTGTGAATAATTGACTGGGTATATGCCTGCAGGGCCTTCTGCTGATCGCCAAAATTGACATAGGCATCGCCTAAATGCTCATTAATCGTAGGATCACTACCCTGCAGAGCGACAGCCTGCTTTAACTCCCGGACGGCCAGATCATATTTCTTCATCTTATAATAAACCCAGCCCAGGCTGTCTCGAATATAACCGTCATCCGGTTTAAGCTCTACCGCCTTTTTAATATATTCAAGGGCCTTATCCAGATTAACCCCCCTATCAGCCCAGGTATATCCGACATAGTTAAGAGCAGAAGGATCGTCAGGGAATAACTTGATAATCCTTTCCATCCGGCTCAAAGCACCGTCAATATCACCTATCCGGTCAAGAAACAGGCCATATTCGAATAACACCCTGTTGTTATCAGGAAAAGCAAGACAGGCTTGCTCAAAAATATTCCCGGCTTCGGCAACCCGGTTATCTCGACGATACATGCTCGCGAGAATAAAATAAAATTCTACTCTTCTTGTCTCGTTATTATTGATCATTTCAAGCAATAATTTTTCTGCTCCGTCCCGATCTTCCTCCTGCATCATTCTGACCTGTAAAATCACGCTGTCAGTAAAAATTTCCGAGTCAGGAGTGACCTGCTTCAAGAGCTTACGGGCTTCATCTTTCTGATTATTATCAAAATAAGCCAGGGCAAGCAGGGTACGAATTTCTTCCGGGCAGTTATCATCTTTCAACATCTGCTTAAAATGTTCGATGGCTTCCTTTATTTTTCCCTGATCAAGCAAAATACGACCAATGGTCAAATCAAGCGCCTGATGATTAAGCCGGACATCACGCAAAGCCCTGAGCTGGGCCAGGGACTCATCAACTTTTTTCTGCCGCAGATAAAGACGAGCCAGCTGTTCCATGGCCATTTCATCAGCAGGATCATTTTCCAGAATGCGGAGATAAACTTCTTCAGCATCATCAATCCGCTGCCGGCTTGTGTAAAAACGGGCCAGTTCAAAGGCCAGCTGATTCGACCAGTTCAACTCCAGAGCCTTCTCATAAGCGGCAAATGATTTATCAAAAAATCGTAATTCGTGATAAAGTTTAGCCAGATATGTATACCCCATAAAGGAGTCATTTTTAAGCTTGACCAGTTTTTCCAGAACCTCAATGGCCTGGGAATATTTACGCTGCCGGGCGTAGAGCGAACCAAGCATCAACAGAGTATGCTGATCATCAGGTTCAATTTCGAGAATTTTCAGATAAGTTTTGATCGCTGCAGGATAATTATCCATGGCCCCGTAAAGTCCAGCCAGTAATGAACGATAATTTATGTCATCGGGATTACGGGAAATAATTTTTTCCAGCTCAGCCACGGCCTGTTCTTTTCTGCCGATATTCATCAGTAGCATGGCCAGCTTTACAGCAACCGTATCAGCCCTTGGATCACAGACCATTGCCTTTTCATAGGCCTCCCTGGCTGTGCTGTATTCACCATTCAACTCAGCGGTCTGTCCCCATAAAAAATAAAAATAGGAACAGGCAGTATCAACTGTTTCAAGATATGGCTCAGCTTCCGGCACGGGAGATGTTTCAGTTGACCGTAAGGCACAAGCTGAACAACTTACCAGGAGATAACAAAGCAAAACAATTATTTTATTGTAAGCGCTCCATGAACACCACCCCGTATGAGCTTCATCCATGTGATATACCGATGTATTATCGCGGGGCGTGAAGCATTCACATAGCAGTGCCCCTGAATCCCTTACGGTTATAGGGCTGTCGCCGTCCGGGTGTACTTTATTGAGCGTTATTATTTTATTCATTGAATAATTCAAAATATAATTCATAATCCGGAGTACAATATAGCCCCTGCAATCATTAGTCAAACCAAGATGTAACTACTCACGGGGACAGGCACCTGATATTCGCTAACCACCTTAGTACTCGCTCGGAGTCGGAGTTTATGCCCTGCCTTTCGCCGAATATTTTCGCGATCAGACTGGCGCAGCATACTACTGTCCGAGAATGCCCTTATTCCCCAACTCTGTGTTATTTTGAAAAAATAATGCTTGCAATATCAGCTACATGGCTGTGCTTATATTTTCAAAATGCCTCGGAGTCTGGCGCTTACCTGATTTGAGAAAAAATGACTATTCTCGGACAACCTCCTGGTGCTATGCAAGACAGGCTGGTCGCGGGAAGAGGTAAGCACCCTGAAAGACAGGGCATAAACTCCGACTCCGGTAAATATTCGGGTTGGGTAAAAGCTACCCTTCTCTACCCCTTTAAATGTTCGGCCAGTGCCCCAGATTTGTTCGTTTGGGCATGTTCACTATAGTATACTATGTGAATCATGCCTAAACGGGCGAAGGTGGGGTGCTAGCCGAATATTTACCGACTCCGTTCGGTGCCCTGTGAGCAGTTATACCAAGACAATTGTAAACGGTTCAGGACAAAGAAGCAAAGAAAAGCGGTAAAATAATCAGGCTCGGAGAACTTGCCTGGTTCGCTCGGCAAGCTCCAGAATGTTTCGTGGAATGATTCGAACCGGGCAATGCAGCCGTTCATCGGCACACAAACCGAGGATAAGAATATTAAGATGTTCTATATAACCTTTATTGAGCCTGGCCTTTCCTTCCTCAGCAACCAGAGGAATAGCAGGCTGGATAACAACAAGACGATTAAATATCTCGTTGGTTACCCTGAAACAGAAGTCGAGATATTTTTCCAGTTCAAAAAAATCAACCTCGGTATTACCCTGGATGTCACCTAAGGTATAGGCCATCATGTCAATCGGCGTCCGATCGGTAACAAAAGGGTTGTTCTCCCCCTGCCAGACCTTGAGGGCGGCGGCGACAATTTTGTGTTGAATCCACAATCTGTCGCGAAAATCCATTTTCGCGGCAGGATCAAGATTATAGGCGGCAAAAACTTCACTGGTTGTGGTTTTGACCAGAGAAATCCCCTGGGTTGCGGCAACATCAGCTGCCAGGGTAGTTTTGCCGGTGCGGTGACTGCCGCATAATCCTGTTCCAAGCCTCATTATCGCAGTTTCCTGCGGTTTACGGCAATCTCTCCAGCCATATTGACTGCCGCGGCAAGGCTGGCCGGATCAGCTATTCCCTGACCGGCAATATCATAGGCTGTTCCATGATCAACAGAGGTTCTGACAACAGGCAGGCCAAAGGTGACATTCACCCCATTGCTGAAGTGAATAAGTTTAAAAGGGATAAGGCCCTGGTCATGATACATGCAGACCACAGCATCAAACCGGCCTGCAACAGCCTTGACAAAAACAGTATCAGGAGGAAATGGCCCCGAAACATCACTGCCGGCCTCCCTGGCCTCGACAATTGCCGGTTTTATAATTTTTATTTCCTCGTCCCCGAACATCCCTTCTTCTCCGGCGTGGGGGTTAAGAGCGGCAACAGCCAGCCTGGGACTTTTAAGGGCAAAATCCCGGCGCAATGCCCGGTCAGTTGCCATAATCATTGCCGTAATTTTTTCCCTGGTCAATAATCCAGCTACCCTGTTCAGCCCGACATGAATAGTCACCAGGGTTACTCGCAGACGGGAACCAGCCAGCATCATGCCATACTCCTTACTCTGACAGAGATCAGCCAGCATTTCGGTATGGCCGGGATAATCAAAACCGGCGGCATTGAGACTTGACTTGGCAATAGGACAAGTGGTCATGGCATCGGCCTCGCCCTGCTGAAGCAGACGAACCGCGCTTTTAATATAGGCCGCCATGGCCCGACCGGTTTGCCGATCAGGCCTGCCCCAGGAAAGCCTGTCAACTTCGAGAGTTAAGCCCGCCGGCGTAAAAACCGGCACAGTACCAGGTTTAATTTCATCTCCAGGCTGCCAGGGGAGGATATCCGCCGATAGATTTAACTGTTCAGCGCACCAGTTAAGCGCCCCGACATCGCCGACCACAACCGGGGAATCACTTTGCCCGGAAATTTCGGCAAAATATTTCAAGATAATCTCGGGGCCGATCCCTACCGGACAACCCATGGTAATTAAAGTTAAATTTGTGGTCATTTTAACATTTGAGCTCAGGGGCGGCAAACATGTGGGGCAATGAGCCTGAAAATGGCATCAGACTTTCTGAATGGTACTGACATTGAAAACCGATGGAATATTATCATATTTACCAATTTCTTCAATATGTCCATTATTTTCTAAAATTTTATTCATCCAGTTTCGCCAAATTTTAAATTTAATTTTTCACTGCAGCGTTTGTTGGCCTTTTTGTATGTGACTATTTTTATTGAGATTACTGCCATGGATTAAGCAAGGCAGCACCACAAACTTCCATATCATCGGACAACCTCCCAGCCCAGATAAACTGAAAAAGGAATTATTGCTGCATCGTAACACAATAAAAATTCAGTCTCTGTAGGAGATCAGCCCCCTGAGCGATAAAACATGATGCAGAGCTCACAGCATGAATCGTCCAGAGGGATGGGTGGCCGGAGGAAATGCCCTTGGGGTGCTCCTGCAAATTTTATTATCACCTTAGGGCTCACCCAGCTAACATATGGATATTATATGAAATTATAAAATCGACAAACAATTGTTTATAAGTAGACTTAAGCGCCTGAAGTTCATACCACCCGATTTTGCGGCAGGTTAGCTCAAAGGTTATGAGTTGACATCAAAAGCGTTCCGGATCAGTTCGATCTTTTCTTCCTGTCCACTGATAATACCGACAACATCAAATCTGGCCTGTTGTTCATGAAGAGAATTTCGACTTATATATTCCAGGGCAACCCTGGTTAACCGGCGTTGCTTGTGAAAGGTTATTGCCTCAAAGGGATGGCCATATCGCCTACTGCCCCTGGTCTTGACCTCTACAAAAACCAGTACCGCACCATCCCTGGCAATTATATCAATTTCTCCGCCGGCGGTTCGGTAATTTCTATCAAGAATCCGATAGCCTTTACCGGCAAGAAAACGGCAGGCACGATCTTCCCCTTTCCGGCCCAGCGTCTGTCTTTTTACGCTCATCAGGTTTTTCCTGCTCCGGCAATAAACTCACGCACCCCCTTAAAGGTCTGACGATGAATTTCACAGGGGCCGATCTGCTTGATAATCCGGCGATGAAGGGCAGTTGGATACCCCTTGTGACGATCAAAATGATATTCTGGAAACTGCTGGTGATATTGAAGCATGAGCCGATCACGACTAACCTTGGCAATAATCGAGGCTGCGGCAATGGAGGCACTTTTTGATTCACCCTTAACCAGGGCCTGCTGGGGCAGTCCCATGGGAACCTTAAATTTTCCATCTACCAGGATATAGTCGGGCTGACAGGAAAGAGCCAGAACCGCCCGTTTCATTGCCAGTAATGAGGCCTGGAGGATATTAATCAGGTCAATCTCAGCTGGTGAAGCAATCCCCACGCCCACGGGAATACCCATATCCTGTAAAACAAAAAAAAGCTTTTCCCTTACCTGGGGAGAAAGCTTCTTAGAATCCTTAAACTGGTCATATCGACAATCAACCGGCAATATAACCGCCCCGGCAACAACAGGCCCGGCCAGGGGGCCGCGTCCCGCCTCATCAACTCCGGCGACAGCCTCATAACCCCGCTCTGCAAGTCCCTGCTCGCAGGCAAAGGTTCCAACCCGCACTGAACCAAATAGAGGAGTCATAGCTAAGGGCTCACTCAAAAATAAATGTAAATGTTCGGCTAGCACCCCACCTTCGTCCGTTTAGTCCTGATTCACATAGTATACTATAGTGAACACGCCGAAACGAACAAATCTGGGGCACTATCCGAACATTTAAAGGGGTAGAGAAGGGTAGCTTTTACC
>JANTFJ010000077.1 GCA_024763495.1 Desulfobulbaceae bacterium
GCTATGTAAGACAGGCTGATCGCGGAGGTAAGCACCCTTAAAAACAGGGCATAAACTTCGACTCCGAATATGCGGTGCCCTGTGAGCAGTTACGATTCAAGGTAGCTTTCAAGGGTGTCGACTGTCTGCTTCCAGGTGAAGTTGCTTATAATTCGTTGTCTGCCCTGTTCTCCCATCCGCTGCCTTACATCTTCATTACTTAAAATTTTCCTCAGCCCTTCGGCCAGTTGTTCACTGTCTGCCGGAGGGCATAAAATACCGGCATCACCGATTACCTCCGGAATACCACCGACATTTGAACCAACAACAGGAACCCCGCAACTCATGGCTTCGGCAATTGAAATGCCAAAGGCCTCCAGGTATAAGCTGGGGAAAACAGCAACATCGGCAAATGAATAATAGCGTGATAATAAATGATGCGGAACATTGCCGAGAAATTTAACCCTGTCCTGGAGGGAAAATCGCCTGACGCATTGAGCCAGCTCTTCCCGGTAACTTCCTTCTCCGGCAATAAGATAATAAAGTCCGGGGAACGCGGATTTTAATTTACCGACAGCTTCAATCACATAATGCAACCCCTTAGTCCGCTTCAGGCGGGCAGCACTGAAAATAACCCGGCAATCCGCAGAAGACAGAATATGCTCTTGCAGAGAAGTATCAGCAGCAAGGGGACAGAATACATCAGGGTCTACTCCGTTATACAGTACCCTGGGCCTCACTCCGCAGTAATCTTCAATTTGGCCGGCATTAAAACTACTGCAAGCCGTAAAAATATCTAATTTCCTGACCAACCGGCCATATCCGGGGAAAAATTCTCTGCCGCCGCTGCAGAATACAACCTTGCTGCCTGATTGCCCGGCAACTCGTAAGATCCAGGGAAGATCATATGGTTTATGTATAATTATAACGTCATATTTACGTTTTCGTAAATCTTTAATAGAGTTACGGGCCATTGACCAACGTTCGGCCATTTTCCGAAAACGTGTTCCAAAAGCTGGAAATCGGTTCCGGTCACGATACGGATAAGTATAGACGGGAAGCGCGTATTTGGGAGATTTACCGGCCTCTCCACCGTAAATATGGACAATATGCCCCCGCGCCCTTAATTCCCGACCGACTTCCCAGTTAAATGTCTCTATCCCCCCTGTAAGTACGGTGGTTGTTAAATTATAGAGAGCGATTTTCATATTTAACACTGTTCAGGGTTGCCTCAAGCACTTCCTCTACCGGCAGAAGCGACATGCAGGAGGGATTTTCCGTACATTTTTTTGTAACACACCGGTCGGCGCAGGGACGTGGTCTGCTTATTATTTGATGTATTCCCGTATCCTGAATCGGGCCTATGCCCTCATGGCTGGTTGGGACAAATAGAGATACCGTTGGTACCTGCAGGGCAATGGCAATATGCATAGTTCCCGTATCATTGGTCACAAGACATTGTAAGGAAGAAACTATAGCCGGTAACTCTTTAAGAGAGATTAATCCGCAAAGGGATATTACCCGGTCTTTTTGTCCTATGCCCTGAACAATTTTTTTACATCGTTTTTTTTCAGCTTTGGAGCCTAAAACAACTATTACAATTTTTTCATCATATTCTACAAGTTTTACCCCCAGTTTAATAAAATTTTCCTTCGGCCACATCTTAAATTCCTTGCTGGCTCCGGGTTGAAAACCAATTAATGTCATTTTCCCCGAGCCCGGCAAGCCATGTTTTTTATAAATTTCAGCTGAGGATATTGCCGCAAACGGCAGGATCAATCTATGCGACCAGGCGCTGTGGCACGGTTTTATTGCTTCTAGTACTGCCAGACGATGAAATATAACATGTTTGTCAATCGGAGGAGGCACTGAGCAGCTGAAAAAACGAGCTGTTTCCTGGTCGGGAGGATAACCGATAATTAAAGGAATTTTCGCAAATTCCGCCAGGTAGACAGGCAAAGGATCTGAAACGTGGAGAACAAGGGCCACCTGAAATTGATCCCTTTTTAACATTTTAACAATTTTAAAAAACTCAAAAAAACCTTTGGGAAGAGGGATAAAGCCATCAACATGGGGATTATCGGCAAAAAGAGGGATAAATTTTTTCTGAACAATAACCTTAATGGTTGCCTGGGGAAATTCCCGGCGCAAAGCCCTAAAGACTGGAGTTGACAACAGGGTGTCACCAATCGCTGTTGTAGAAAGAACCAGTATTTTTTTATAATCCGGGGAATTCCGCCCGGCAACCTCCTGAAAAGATTCCTTATGATTATTGGATAAATACTTTGTTAAGTTTAAGAGGATACTTTTTTTTAAACTCATGAGGAATAAAGGTCCCGTAAAAAATTTCGTAACTATTCAGGACAGCGCTCAATAAAGTGCACCCGGACGATGTAATCGTTCACCAGGGACAACGCCATGCGCCTGCTTCACGCCCAGCGATAATACATCAGTATATCGCTGGGTTGGTGTTCATGGAGCGCTTACGTTACGTTCATCATTTATTTTCGTATATAGACCAACAGCCATGGCCACAACAATCCAGTAGGCTAAGGCTGTGCCGGAATCATAGACATCATCAAAAAGCATTCTTGTCCAAAATCCGGCCATAAGGCACAGCGCACCGGCAAATACCAGGCAGTCGAACGGCTCTCGGGCGTTCTTTATTCCCAGCAAAAATACCCTGAACTGGACAAAAAGAAGAAACAAAAAGGCGGCAAGCCCCTGAACGCCGGTCTGCAGCGCAAAATTAAAAAAAGTATTGTGAACATGGGTATAGCTGTCAGGCCGCGGCTCAGAGTTTTCCCGGTCAATTTTTTTCAAATTTGACCGTCCATATCCATATCCGACAAAAGGATGATTTTTAAAGGAGTGCCAGAAGTGGTCATAAAGCAACACCCGCACCTGAAGCGCATCTTTTTTGTCCAGCTTGTCAAACTGCCAATGGATAATCGGCTGCCAGCTTTTATTGTTGAATTTATCTTTAATCGGCGTCAGGCCAACAAGGACAAACAGAAACAACAACACCGGGATAATTAAATATATTCTATTTTTATAAGTTTTCCTTAAAAATAAAAGGGGGACAAAGACAACCATTGCCATCCCTGCCAGTCCGGCCCGTTGATAAGATAAATACAGCATGTAGAGATTCAATGACAAAAGGACAGCAACACAGGCCAGGGATTTTTTACGACTGACAAAGAATAAAGCGGCATAGTAGAGAGAGGAAAATATTAGAAAATAGCTGCTGGTCTCGGTTAAACCATTACTGAAAAGCTGTTTTGAGACTAGAGACGCGACAAATTGTCCCTGGTTGAAATTACAAGTGTAAAATTGGTAGAAAAAAAGCAGAAGCGCGACAAGATTGCCCAGAAAAAAGATCGCCAGAACTCGATAAAGATTTTCCCTGTCTTTACAAAAACCGGCCAGGGCATAAAAAAGAAATGTATAGGTCAAAAATTCGCCCCGAATTTCATTTAAAGTGTATGACAGGTGATAACAGGACGCAAGGGAAATAAGAATGGTGACAAACAACAGAATCAAAGGAATATTAAGGGGATTATGGCTGATCCCCCACTCTTTTTTCTGCCGGTTTACGACAAAACAGCCCAACAGGATAAAAATAACCCCCACACTTTCACAGGTGTTGGTATGGCTTGTTGGTATGGCGTATCCCAGCGATGCCAATCCCAGATAAACCAAGTTCTCCGGGAATAAAATGGAAAAAGGCTTTTTTTTATATGTTGGCAGCAAATATTGTAATTTCATAAGATTACTCCGTGCCCGCATGGGAGATACGGAGTTTTATTTTTACCGTGGAAATACCCCGGCAGTACCGGGAAGCACAACTCACATTTTCATGTACGGGGGTGGCTGGAAAAAAGATTTCGGTGGGCACAGCCCACCATTATGGTGAAATAAAATATCAAATCATCTGCAATACACTATAGGTTTTCCTGGGTTGCGGCAGTTTTTCACCTGGCCTGAATAGAGTTACCAGAAAACATTATTTCGCGAAAATATGAAAATTGGGAATATCTATAGACGTTGTCGGCTCAAGCACCGCACCCTTTTTTACAGGAGAGTCGGCAAACGCTTCAACCATATAGAGAGTTTTTCCGAGTTCTGCCAATTGCCGGAAAACAACATTCGGCGATTTTCCCCGGGCCCGGAGATAGGGAGTATGAATTTCCACAAATATCTTAACATCCTTTTTCTGTAAGGTCTGCACTCCACCCTGAATAACTAAATCTTCAGCCCCTTCAACGTCTATTTTCACAGTCGTGGGAGAAATCCGGAATGCCTCAACAAAATTATCAACAGTGGTGCAGGGCACCTCGATTTTTCTCTGCTCGTAACCCGCAGTCAACGGGTTGTCGGCAAAGATAGATGAGCCGGAATTACCGAAAATTCTGTTGGTGTAGAGATCGAGGAATCCGGTTGAATCAGAACAGGCAGCTCTCTGCAGAAAAACATTATGAACATCATTTAACAGTAGATTTATCGAACATTGTCTAAACGCTACAGCGTCGGGCTCAAAACCGAACACTTTGCCCCGGGGCACTAAATACTTGCCGAGCAGGATAGAATAGTTGCCGAGCCAGGTACCGATCTCAAGGACTGTTTCGTCAGGTTTAATATGTTCAAAGCATAATTGGATTAAATCCTTTTCCCATCTGTTTCTTTTAATTCTTTTACACAGGCGAATTACCTGGCGAACGTCATTGGTGTAACAGGTATCAAAAAGCAGACTGAATTTTGGGTTTTGGGCGACTATTGTCTTTTTATAACGATAGAAATTATTTTTTATGCCGTTTCTAAAACGATAAAAATTATTTTTCAGGGTCATAACATAATTCCCGGATGACAGGCGAAAGGCCCTTGTTTCAGGCCCGTTCTTCAGCTTTGATATTCATGGTATGATAAAGTTCCTGATAAGAGGGAGATGATTCCATTAACTCTTCATGGCTGCCGGCAGAAACGATTCTACCCTGATCCATCACCAGAATTCTATCAGCATTACGGATTGTAGAAAGACGATGAGCAACTACGATAGTTGTGCGGCCCTTCATCAGTTTTTCCAGGGATTGCTGGACAAGTTGTTCATTGACCCGGTCAAGGGCGGAGGTTGCTTCATCTAAAATGAGAATCGGCGGATTTTTACATATTGCCCGCGCTATGGCAACCCGCTGCCGCTGGCCTCCGGACATATTTAATCCCCGTTCTCCCAGTATTGTCTCATATCCTTCCGGTAATTCCATGACAAATTCGTGAATATTAGCCATTTTAGCAGCCTGCCGGATTTCCTCATCCGGCACATTTTCACGGCCAAAAACTATATTATCTCGAATTGTCCCGTTAAAAAGAATAACATCCTGGCTGACCAGGCCGACAAGTTCGCGTAAATCATTAAGACGCAAATCACGCAGATCAATGTTGTCAAGCAGTACACGACCGGCAGACGGATCAAAATAACGGGGAATCAGATCAATCAGAGTGCTTTTCCCGCCACCACTTGCACCGACAATTGCAAGTGCCTCCCCCCTGTGAATGGTAAGGTTAATATCATTCAAAGCATAATCATCACTTGCCGTGTAGGAGTGACTTACATGTTCAAAACTGAGGCCCTGGTTAAAAGAAGAAACTGCCACGACCCCGCTTTTTTCTTCAGGCAGTTTTTCCAACCATTCTATCCGATCAATAGCGGCACAGGTTTCTTGAAATGTTGCGTATGAATGGCCGATTTTTTTAATCGGAGAAAACACCATGAGTACGGCGCCCAGAGAAGAAAAGAGATCACCCGAGGTAATATCGCCTTTAACAACAAGACTGCCCCCATACCAGATGACAAGTCCTATGCCGATTCCACTGGCGACATCACTGATAAACTTCACTGTCTCCTTAAGGCGAATGACCTTAAATTCCAGGCGATAATTACTCTGACATTCATCCTTAAAACGTCGGGAAAATCCTTCTTCATTGACAAAAATCTTCACTACCCTTAACCCGGTTACAGCTTCACCAATCTGATGAGTAATACTGGCAATGCTCTGCTGGGCTTTGTTTTTCTGTTTTTTTACTTTTTTGCCAAGACTTTGAGCCAGTCCTATCATGGCCGGTAACACAACTAAAGCAAGCAGCGCCACGTCCCATTTTCTATAAAAAGCAATGACAAGCATCACTAACACTGTAGGGCCTTCCCGAAAAAACGTCAGCAGAGTGTCGGAGATAAGATTTCTCAACATACTGATATCGTTTATCATTCTCGAAACGATCCGGCCGGAAGTCTCAGAACTCAAAGATGCCAGGGGTAGCCGCAGCAGGTGATCATAGGTAGAAGTTCGCAAATCCCGTAACATCTTCAGTGAGGCGGAACGCATCAGGAGCGAATAAGTCATCTGGGTAGCCCCTCTAACGGCATAAAGGCCAACAATGGCAAGAGGCAGCCAGGAAAGCACAGAATATTTCTTTTCAACAAAAATTGAGTCAATGACCGGTTTCACCAGCCAGGCAATTCCGCCACTGGAAGCAGAGGCAAGCAGGCTGAAAAAAATCGCCACCACAACCCGACCGGCATACGGCTGGACGAAACGCCAGACTTTCTGGTTGAACAAGTATTTTATTGAAGTTTTACTCATAGTTATTTAACAGAAAATCTCCGGCACCCTGTAACCAGTTACAGTTCAGTGTTTTTAACGGTTATGAGTTTTAAGGGTGTGAGTAGTTACCAAAAAAGAAAAATAATATATCAGAAAACACTTAATAGCAACAAGGGAGTTCAGCCGTGTTTGCGGACGGATCTCTTGGCTGTGCGGCGGGCAATGCGATTTGTTTTGACCGTGATCCATTTCCATGGGAAAGAATCAAAAAGAGAACAGGAGCGGCGAATCTTTTCAGGCCTTGATATTAGCGGCCAGTAATTGACGCAAGGCGGTCTGCCGCCGGCTGGTATCCTGCTGCCTGACCGCCATGGCCAGGGCCTTACGGGAACCGACAAAGACTGCCAGCTTGCGGGCCCTGGTCAGGCCGGTATAGATCAGGTTACGATAAAGCATCTTGAAATGCTGGGTCAGCACCGGAATAATCACTACCTCAAACTCACTGCCCTGAGATTTATGAATGGTAACGGCATAAGCCAGATCAAGTTCAACAATATCCTCTTTCTGGTAGATCACCCGGCGCTGATCAGGAAAAAAGGAAATTACGCAGCTGACATTCTCATTGTCAATTTCAGCAATAATCCCGATATCGCCATTGAACACATTGAGATTATAATTATTGCGCCGCTGAATCACCCGGTCTCCCCGGCGGAAAATTTTCTCGCCAATCTGGAATTGATGTTTGCCGGGAAGGGGAGGATTTGCCGTTGCCTGAATAACCTTATTGAGATTAGCAGTGCCCAGGCTGCCCCTGGTCATGGGGGAAAGGATTTGAACTTCGCGATTTTCTCCAAAATATTTTGGTATCCATTCCAGGTAGAGCTTGATAACCGCCTGCTGAGCGGTTATGCCGAAATGCAGGGCCGACCAGGGATGAATTTTCTTGAGAACCGCTTTTAATTCTTCGCTTCGGCCCTGGGCCTGCCTGACTTTTTCCAACTCGACATGCTGAAATTTAGGCGGAATAACAAAATCATGTTCATAGGCTGAAGTGATTGCCTCCTCGGTTCGAAACTCGAATGGATCAACACTGTCACTATCGGCTAATTCCGCGGCCTGCCAATCAAAAAAATGTTTCACCCGTTTGATAAAGTTCAGCTGTTCCCTGGTAGCCTCATCCGCGTCAATAAACATGCAGTCTATTTTTTCCTGCCAGATTTCCGGTTTTTTAAAAGGGGAATCAATATGGGGGATCAGGCCTTTATTTATCTGGTGAGCGTATTTGATAATCAACGACTCACTGGACTGACGGAATATTTGAGTCAAATGAAAACAGGGAGAAACTCCAGAGGCGATTATATCTCGCAGGACATTGCCTGCCCCCACGGAAGGCAACTGGTCGGCGTCACCGATAAACAGAACCCGGCAGCCCCGGGGCACGGCATTGAGCAGGGCAGCGGTCAGGCTTATATCCAGCATGGAACATTCGTCAACTATGAGGAAATCAGTATCCAGGGGGTCTTTTTCGTTTTTTTGAAAAGCATTGCCCTGCCAGCCCAGGAGCCGATGAATGGTCATGGCTTCCCGACCGATTACCTCCATCATTCTCTGGGCCGCCCGCCCGGTTGGCGCGGCCAGCATTACCTTTTTCCCCATGGACTCAAGCAACCTGACAATAACCAGAGTGACCGTAGTTTTACCGCAGCCCGGGCCGCCGGTCAGGATGGAAAATGATTCCAGGGCCGCGCCACGAGCAGCTTCGGCCTGTTCCCCGCTTAAGTCAAGCTGCTTAAGCTGGCAATATCGACCGACCCAGCCGACAACGCGGTTGCGCAGATCCTTTTTGTCACGATCAGGTTGGCCGGCAGAGAGCAGGGCTCGTAATTTTTCGGCTACTGCCAGCTCATCATAATAAAGGGTTTTTGAATAATAACAGGATTGGCTGACCCCGTTTTCATCAGCCAGGACACGAAGGCGGAGCTGATTTTCCGCCTCCATGACGGCGAGAAATTCTTTCAGCTTTTCACCGGGTTCCAGGTTAAGCAGTTGTTTTATCTGCTCCTTGATCTGCTCGGCGGTAAGGTAGCAATGGCCCTGCTCCCGAGCCGCAGCCAGGATATGTTTAATAGCCGCGATAATTCTCTGCGGGCTGTCTGGAGCCAGCCCCATGCTTAACGCCACCTTATCGGCGGAAAAAAAGCCGATACCGTAAAAATCATGGGCCAGCCGGTAGGGGTCAGCGCTGACAAGTTCAATTGCCCTGTCACCGTATTCTTTGTAAATCCGCACGGCAAAAAGGGTACTGATGCCATGGCCCTGAAGGAACATCATAACCTCGCGGATAGCCCGATGCTCCTGCCAGGCAGCCTTGATCATTGCCAGTTTTTTGCGGGCAATGCCCGGCACTTCCAGGAGCCGATCAATATCGTTTTCAAAGATATCCAGGGTTGATTCCCGGAAGTACCTGACGATTTTTCCGGCTGTTTTCGGCCCCACACCTTTAATCAGGCCGCTGCCCAGATATTTTTCCAGGGCGGCGGCAGTAGCCGGTTTCTTTTCCACGGCCACATCAGCCTTGAACTGCCGGCCATAATGGGGATGAATAACCCAGGCGCCCTGGAATTCCATGGTGGCCCCGGCAAAAACCTTGGCCTGGTGGACAATAACGCTTTCCAGGCCGCCCGGACTGTTAAAGGGCTGAACCTTGAGTACCGACCAGCCGCTGTCGGCATTGTGATGGGTAACCCGTTGAACAATACCGCACAGTGTTTCCCTGATTATCTTCATAGCAGCGGAAGATTACCAAAAAGACAAAAAATGATAGCGATCAATAAACCACACCTTGACTTTTGAGAAGGCACGGCCTGTAAGCGTTTCAGGGATGCCGCCATGTGCCCGTTTCAACGCTCG
>JANTFJ010000078.1 GCA_024763495.1 Desulfobulbaceae bacterium
ACGAAGTGAGTGTCAAATTATGATCCAATTCCCTGCTATTGCAGGCTTTACGCGTAATTATATGATTAAATTTCACAAGGGCTATACTCAATAAATAAAAGTTGTCTGTGAGTGTGCTCCTGCCGCAGTTAACTCCTGCACAGCTTCGCTGTTTTTCCGTTTCAGAGCGATATCCAATGGGGTTTTTCCATAATCATTTTGTCTGTCGAAATCGGAAATACTCTTGAGCAGCAGACGAATACGTTCTCCAGCCCCTTCTTTACAGTTCTCCGCTGCCCGGTGGAGCAGTGTATTGCCATAATTATCCCTTACCCCGGTATCTGCTCCTGCTTCAAGAAAGGCCCGCAGAATAACACTTCCGGCAGAGTCAAAAGCCGCATACATTAAAGGTGAGCTGCCTTCTTTATTGCGGAGATTTATATCAGCCCCATATCTCAGCATAAGTTTCAGTCCTTGAAAAGGATCTTTGTTACGCCAGTGAACCAACTGATATAAGGGTGACAGGCCGAGGGAATTGCGGCTGTTGGGGTCTGCCCCGGCACGGAGTAAATGTTTTGCAGGAGCCAGGCAGGTTATTTCAGGTGCCAATGCCTTGTGCAGTGCAGTCTCACCCATGGCATAACGAATTTCATTATGGATATTTACATCACATCCTGCTGCCAGAAGAGCCTCAAAGATGGTCTGTTTCTCAGCTTTGCAGGAGGTTACTGAATAAAGGAGCGAGTGTCTCCGTTTATTAAGAACATTTGGATCTGCTCCGGCTGCAAGCAACTGTTTGACCAAGGCAACATTTTGTTTCTTTACAGCTTTTATCAGCGCCCTGCTGCCGTCCCTGTTGGACAGATCAAGGGTGGTGCCCCGTTTCGTCAAAAGGGCGATGGTCTGTGTCGGATCTTTACTGGAGTTTCCAGCAATCAGTTGATGCAAAAAGGTGTTGCCTTTATTGTCACTCAGGTTGGGATTGGCCCCTTTTGCCAGCAGCATTGCCGATGCCTTTTCCTGATCGTGGTTATTATAAGCAGTCATCATCAGGGGAGTACGGCCTGCCTTGTTCCGGGCATCAATATCCCCCCCGGCTTCGAGCAGCAGATCAATGGTTTTCTCCATTTTTTCCGGTTTCCAGCTTAAGGCCAGATAATGGAGAGGGGTAGAACCGTCCTGGTCGGCAAGGGTTGGATCCGCACCTTTAGCAAGCAGGAGTGCTACAGCCGCAGAACGACTATTTTTAACCGCAATGATAAGAGGGGTGAATTCATGGGGATGGGCGGTGTAGTCCTGCTGTGCCCGACCGTTTATGTCTGCCCCGGCGGCAAGCAGCAGTTTCACAATGGTTGTCATTGATTTTTCCCCTTTGACAGCTTGATGCAGGGCAGCATAACCGTATCTGCCAAAGGTATTGACCACAGCTCCATGCATGATGCAGTCAATGACCAGGCCAACATTGCCGGCTGCTGCCGCGGAGCGCAGTTTTCGTGTCCAGTGATCCTGAGGGCCTCCTTTGGCAGAAGGCTGCTGTTTTGTTTTTAACGATTGAAGGGCGGAAAGAATATCGGGGCAGTTCTCAAGGACTCCGGGATCTCCGGCAGCATCAGCCAGGAGTTTTTCAAGCTTGCGGGACCGGACTGCGCTGTGAGGCCGGTGCCCGGCGTTGTTTTTCCTGTAAATGCAGGCCTTGTTGTTTATGAGCAGGGCTGCCAGAAGTTCATCATCATACCGCACCGCCCAGTGGAGCAGCGTGTTGCCGGACTCATCCCGGCTGTTTACATCGGCCCCATGGGCCAGGAGGATGGTTATGGCAGAGCGAATGTCATCACTGATTTGTTTCCTTTCTTGTCCATCGGCTTTGAGCCATAGAGGAAACTGCTCTGCCGTAAGCAGAAAGACAGGCAGAACCTTCCTGCCGCAGATAACAGCGCAGGGTCTCGAACTCTCCGGATTTCCCGCAAAAATAGTGGTTAATTGGTTGATATCCACAGGAAACTTCAGGGATCGGCATAGGGCTGCGTGATCCGGATTCCGTTTTTGTTCAGCCTTCTGTCGGGTCTTCAGGGCCAGATTTTCTTTATAGGTGTTGATTCTTTTTTGCTGCTGTTTTGCCTTGTCCAACAAAACACGACCAACCGACCGCCCCTGAGGATTAATGGTGCCATATAAATAAAAAAAGCCGAACATCAGGGACGTAGAGAGGATAAAGTAGAGAGGGCGTTTTAATTTCCCTTTCAGCAAAGGCGGAAGACAGAGTGGAATGCCCAGCAACAGATGCAGAGCGGCAAGGGGAAGCTGCATCATGAGCATAACGCCCATAGCCTCCATACCTGTCCTGGTTGCACCTAAACAAACAATAATGAAGGCAAGATCAATTACAATAATCAAGCCGAGCAGGTATTTCATTTTATGTAACCGTTCATCAGGGAGCAAATTTTTGCAACATTTAAGTCTCTAACGTTTACCAGGGCATTAGATTCGGAGTCGGAGTTTATGACCTGTTTTTAATGGTGCTTACAGCCTGTTAATAAACAATTTGTAAATGTTCGGCTAGCACCCCACCTTCGCCTGTTTAGGCGTGATTCACATAGTATACTATAGTTAACACGCAGAAACGAGTAAATCTGGGGCACTATCCGAACATTTAAAGGGGTTCAGAATCTGCTCTTAGAATACAGACTTGCCACTTGTACAAGTGAAAAAAGTTGTATCCTTCCCGATAAAATGATATTAATTCGGTAACTATTCAGCTGCACTTCATCTGCACGCGATAAATCTATCACAGCTGGACAGCTCTGCTACCGCGTGGAAAAAACTGGATCAGCATTGCATAAATTATGGACAAACTGGGCTCTATAAACTTTGCCATTCGGCATAAGTACCTGACTGTTATTATTTTTTTGCTTCTTATTTCCCTGGCCGGTACCGGAATCGGCAAACTCCATTTCATTGCGGACCTTCGGGTATTTTTCAGCAAGGACAACCCGCAACTCCAAAACCTGGAAAAATTTGAACGAGCCTTTACCAAAATGGGTTCTGTTGTTTTTATTATTAATCCTGCCTCTGGTGATGTCTTTACCAGAGAAAACCTGACAGCAATTAAAGAGCTTACCCGCGCGGCCTGGCAGCTCCCCCATTCTTCGAGCGTTAATTCCCTGACCAATTTTTCCTATACCAGGGCTGATGGTGATGAACTTGTGGTTGAAGATCTGGTTGGAGATCCTGCCTCTTTAAGCGCTGCCGATCTTGCCAGGATAAAGGACTTTGCCCTTAATGAGCCAATGCTGCAGCATAGTCTTATCTCGCCTACCGGTAATGTGGCCACGGTCATGATAAGTATCACCACCCAGGAGGGAACCTTTGACAATCCGGAAGAACTGGCAGTTAAAAGCAAGGAACTGGCCAGGAGGATAAGTAAAAAATATCCTGGTGTTGAAATCTATGTCAGCGGTTCAGAGATTTTTAACTACGCCTTTACCCAGGTGAGCCGAAATGACATGACCATCCTCTATCCCATCATGTTTGCCATTATGATCATGATGATGTTCATCCTGCTGCGCTCCCTGACAGCGGTGCTGACTGTACTGGTCATCATCGTTTCCTCGGCCTTGACAGCCATGGGACTGGCTGGTTTCTGCGGTATCAGCCTGACCACGGCATCAACAGTTGCCCCAATTATTATCCTTACGGTGGCGGTGGCAGACTCTATTCACCTGCTGGTATCAATGCTTTACTATATGCGGCATGGAAAATCAAAAGACGAGGCCATATTAGAGGCATTAAGGGTTAATATGCAGCCGGTATTCCTGACAAGCCTGACCACGGCTATTGGTTTTCTAAGCATGATCACCAGCGACTCCCCTCCTTTTCGGGATCTTGGTATTATTGTTGCCATAGGTGTTGTCTCCGCCTTTATTTATACGGTCTATCTGCTTCCTGCCATGCTGGCAATTCTACCGGTACCTAAGCCGCGTCAACCATCAGACCATTCTTTTTTCTCACGCTTTAACATAGATAGTCTCAGTGATTTCATCATAGCCAGGCGAAATACGTTGCTCTGGTTCATGAGCCTGCTGCTGCTTATTCTGGCCCTTGGCTTGCCCCGCCTGGAACTTTATGATAATTTTGTCGAATATTTTGATAAGCGCTACGAGGTTCGTCGGGTAACTGATTTTCTGGAAGAGAATGTTTCCGGTCTTTCCAGTATAAAATATCTGATTGATTCCGGTGAAGAGGGCGGCATTAATTCTCCCGAATTTCTGGCCGGCGTTGAAAAATTTTCCAACTGGTATCTCTCTCAACCTGAAGTGGTTAAAGTGGCCTCTATTGTCCATACCATAAAACGATTGAATAAAAATATGCACGGTGATGATCCGGCTTTCTATTGCCTCCCGCAGAACAGGGAATTGGTGGCCCAATACCTCCTGCTCTATGAAATGTCTCTACCTTTTGGTCATGACCTGCAGGATTCCATGACCCCGGACAGATCAGCCCTCAGCCTGACTATCTATACCAGGCGAATATCAACCTCAAAATTTCGTCAGCTTGAGGAACGTGCCGCCCGGTGGCTCGCCCAGAACAATCCTCCCGACATCCAGCCGGCGGCAACGGGCATGGTCAGCATGTTCGCCCATATTTCTGAAAGAAACATCAAGGGGATGATGAAGAGTACGGGACTTGCCTTAGCCCTTATAACCTTTATTCTCATTTTTGCCGTCCGCAGCTTTAAATTCGGCCTTTTCAGCCTCATTCCCAACCTGATGCCTGCCATCATGACCTTTGGACTCTGGGGACTCCTGGTAGGATATGTCAATATGGCAGTCTCCTATATTGCGGCCATGAGTCTCGGTATTGTTGTGGATGACACGATTCATTTTCTCAGTAAATACCTGCGGGCCAGACGGGAACTGGGGCTCTCACCGGAAAAGGCTGTCAGTTATACATTTCATACCGTTGGCATGGCCCTTTTCACCACATCTGTAATTTTATCCTCCGGCTTTGTCGTCCTGTTCTTTTCCGGCTTTGAGGTAAACGCGGTTATGGGTGTTCTCATGGCTATTGCCATTGCCTTTGCCCTGCTGGCGGACTTTTTCTGCCTGCCGGTATTACTGCTGCTCATCGACAGAGAACAACCCTGACCAACCTTATTTCATCATTCATAATTCCTTGTTCGACACTCTATATTCAAAAAGCTGCAAATTACATACAAAACTATTAAAATGCCCAAAAATCGTAAGCGCTCCATGAACACCACCCTGCACCCGTTTAAACGCCGCGATATACCTGATGTATTATCGCGAGCGTTGAAACGGGCACATGGCAGCATCCCTGAAACGCTTACAGGCCGTGCCTTCTCAAAAGTCAAGGTGTGGTTTATTGATCGCTATCCAAAAATCCATCAAAATTTTTGGGACGGGGTACCAGCCCAGATAAACTGGAAGAAAAATTGGGGTGTAAAAAATACGAAAATTAATTCTAAGCCCACTTTCACTTTACCATGAAAATACCCCGGCAGTACCGGGAAGCACAACTCACATTTTCATGAACGGGGGTGGCTGGAAAAAATTTGACCCAGCCATGCTGACCTTGTGGGTTATTTGACCGAGCCATGCTGACTTAGTGGGTTATTTGACCGAGCCATGCTGACTTAGTGGGTTAACGAATTACTTAAAATGTCAGGGTGTTACAAATGAATCAAAAAACTTACTGAATCCGCAAAATTTTTTTTAAAAAACTTGACTTATTATTAAAAATTTGCTTATTAATTCATACAAGAATAATTGATGCTATCATTATAAAAAATAGTATGTCATAAAATTTGATGCCGCTTCTTTTTATACCGCCAAACCTGTTATGAGACAGGGACGGAAAGCCACGGGTCTTTATCTTAAACAAGACAGCCGGGTTGCCTTGAGTTAATAAATTCAATGACAATCCGGCTTTTTTTTATTTGAACCTTTGTTCCGGGCCGGAGGAAACAGTAAAGCAATGGGCTGCAATTAAGCCTGCTTAAGATCAGCAGTACCTTTTTATACCGCCAAACCTGTTATGAGACAGGGACGGAAAGCCACGGGTCTTTATCTTAAACAAGACAGCCGGGTTGCTTTGAGTTACTAAATTCAATGTCAATCCGGCTTTTTTTTATTTGAACCTTTGTTCCGGGCCGGAGGAAACTGTAAAACAATGGGCTGCAATTAAGCCCCGCTAAAATCAGCAATACTTTACTTCGTACCTTTTTTGCCGCCAAACCTGTTATGAGACAGGGACGGAAAGCCACGGGTCTTTGCTTAAATAAGACAGCCGGGTTGCCTTGAGTTACTAAATTCAATATCAACTCGGCTTTTTTTATTTGACCGATGAGACGAGGCAGGCTAATGAAAATTAAAATTTTGACGTCCAATGAAGACCTTGAAACATATCGTCGTCTTACAGAAAAATACATTAATGTTCTCTTCCCCCTGGAGTACCTGAAACGCAGCAGGGTCGTGGTATTCCGCCATGGCAATGGTGATATCTGTGGTGGTTATGTCCTGGTCAAGAGCGGCCCATTGCGGGTGCTTGAATCCATTCCGGATGAGCATAGAGCCAAAATACCCATAGACATCTCGAATGTTGCCGAGATAACCGGCCTCTGGCTTGATCCCAAAAAAGCCGACAGCATATTCTGTTCTGTTGCCCTCTGGCTCACTCTTTATTTCGGCCTGCTGTTTTCTTCTTTTGATGGCTTTGTTTATGCCTATACCCTGAAAAAGAGTAATCTTAAGAAAATTTACGCGACTTTCCACCCGATATCCCTCTTTGAAGGACTCACCAAACAGCTCGAAGGGATGCCATTGCCCGAAGAAGAGGCAGTGGAATTTGTTTCAAAGCGCCAAACCATCATTGCCCCCTTTCGCCATTACAAATTCCTGACCCGGCGGATAACCATTGTGTGCCGCTCTATGTATTTAAAGGGTAAACGGAAATATCGCCGGCTTGTCACCTCGCCATAACAGGTCATCATCTGATGTTATCAAGGTAAACGGCTCCATGAACACCACCCCGCACACGCTTTAACCCTGCGATATACCGATGTATTATCGCAAGACGTGAAGCACGCACATGGCGGTGTCCCTGCCCCCTTACAGTTATGGGGTTGTCGCCGCCTGGGTGTTCTTTTATTGAGCGCTGTCCCTTAATCGCCCGGAGAGGTGGGTTTTTACGAGTCAACTGACAATTAGCAGGCACATAAAATTATGCTGTTTTTTGTTTTCCGAGCAGGATCAATTTCTGGTAAGATGTAACTATTCAGAGGTAAGCGAACAAAGTGAGACTCCGTGTGCTTTAGATATGAGTGATAAGGCTGGCGCAGCCTACTTGTGCTATGCAAGACAGCCTTATCCTGCGCAGATGAAGTGCAGCTGAACAATTACGAACATTTATAATTTCTTGCCACTCTTGTCAGTAGCCCCTTGAAGGGTGTAAATAACACGAAAATTAATCCTGAGGGACTAAGGGCTCAAGTAAAAATAACTTATTTTTACTTAAGCCCTAAAGGCTCACTCAGAAATAAATTAGAATGAAAATTTATTTTCGAGCGTACCCTGAGGGAAAATTTAAAAATGGCACAGGCACCATTACATTCAAACCGCAGAGGCATTGTCTGGACAATCCTTTTACTGTTTCTCGTTATCATTCTTTTTCTATTGCAATTTCAGAAATATATCCAGAACAGGACAGGGGAAGATGTTGACTCCAGGACTGACAGACATGGTGAAATACGCATAATCAGCAACCCTGCTGCTGCCACGCTAATTGTTAATGGTAAAAAACTGGGGAAGACCCCCTTTACTGTTAAAGATATTGCCTTTGGCTCCCTGGTTGTAGAAATCAGCAAACCAGGATATCGGAACCATAAACAGACGTTGCAGGTCAACTCCCCAGAACCCCGGCAGGTTACCGTAGACCTGCTTCCCTGCACAGGAAGCCTTCAACTGACAAGTTCGCCTTCACATGCCGATATTGTGATTAATGGTAAATATCGGGGCGTAACGCCGCTTACATTAACCGATTTACCCTTGGGATACCTGGACATTGTCGTTAAAAAAGGGTGTTATCAGACTATCCGGCAACGGCTGAAAATTTCAGATGGCAGTAAAGAATCCCTGAACTTTACCCTGGAATATTCCTGTGGCAACCTGGAGGTGACCAGCATGCCTTCCGGGGCGGATGTTTTTGTTGCGGGCAGCAAACGAGGAGTAACTCCTTACACCATGACTGGAGTCAAAGTTGGCGACATGGAGCTGATTCTGAAAAAAAAAGGCTATGACAACAAGAAGAAGATGATAAGCATTAAGGCTGGACAAACAGCCAGAGAAATGATTATCTTTAATCGTCCCAAAACTCCTGGGGCCGGGGATACCTGGCAGGAGCCCGAAACCGGGATTGAATTCGTCTGGATTAAAGGGGGCTGCTACCAGATGGGCAATCCCGAAAGTGAAAAATTACGGCTGAAAATTGCTGAAAAACAAAATCATCGAATTCGTTCTTTTTTTGCCGGCATTATCTCGGCCATTACTGATTCTAATCCGGATGAAGAAGACGATGACAGCCATGATATTGACGAAGCGCCGGTTCATGAAGTATGTGTAAATGACGGCTGGGTGGCGACAAAAGAAATAACGAATGAACAATTCCTGCTATTCTCCACAGCAACCGGGATCAAGCCGGAATGGTGCCAGGAAAAAAATGAGTTTAATATCAAGAGTGGTAAAAATACGTATTATCGACAGGTTGGAGGAAGTGGCCTCTTCGGTGATTCTCGACCGGTGGTAGGCGTTAGCTGGTATGATGCCCAGGAATTCACTGACTGGTTTTCTCGCCTTACCGGTTATTATGCCAGGCTTCTTACTGAGGCGGAGTGGGAATATGTTTGCCGGAGTGGTGGCAAAAATGAAGAATTTGCCGGAGGAAACATGCCTGATCAGTTGGCCTGGTTTGCCGACAACAGTGACAATGAATGCCATGATGTCGGCCGGCTGCAGGCCAATGGTGTCGGCCTGTTTGACATGAGCGGAAATGTCTGGGAATGGACTATGGATACCTATGATCCTAACGCCTATGAGCGTAACAACAAAATGGATCCCGTTGTCCTTAACTCCCAGGAAGATCAACCGCGTAAAGTAGTCAGGGGCGGCTCCTGGCGCAGCAAGGCCGAATCCCTGCGCTGCACTTCGCGCTATGGCCTGCCCCCTGATGATCGGCATGCCTTTCTTGGATTCCGTATAATTATGGTTGAAAAAACACAATGAGAAGGCTGCCTGGAATTTTTATTGGGCTGTTTGCGAACATGCTTATTGGGCTGATTTTGCTTTTAAGCGGTATTTCGTGTTTTGCCGAGGATCGTGATATTTACACCAGGGATGAAGCGGCCGGTCTTGATGTGCCGAATGAATTTAAATTAAAATATCAGGTTCCGGAAGAATGGCTTCTAAAGGAAGATG